>NZ_JBSVXS010000049.1:0-37317 GCF_054070155.1 Pseudomonas sp. SDT291_1_S447 | reverse complement strand
ACAGCGTTACACGCTGCTGTCAACACCTCTTTTTCAACTTCCTTTTGGCTTCGATAAACTGAAGCAACCTGCCGCCGAAACCTACATAACTCATTGAATCTCAAGGAGTTTTCCGTTTCGACTGCGCCGGAAGTGGGGCGAATTATAGACACTCTGAACCTGCCGTCAACCGTTAATTTCAGTTTTCTTTCAATCACTTGCAGATTGGCTAAAAAACATCCAACCCCTTCCATATAGGAGGAAAGAACCCTTCTATATAGAAAGAATGGTCACAACACCCCGGCCGCCTTCAAGTCGGCTACTGCACCAACCCCCATCCCAAGCACCCGCTGTAAAACATCCAGCGTATGCTCACCTAGCAAAGGAGGCGCACGACGATACTCGACCGGTGTCTGCGACATACGAATCGGGCTCGCCACCTGAGGCACCATCCCCGCCAACGCATGCGGCAGCTCTATCGCCAGCCCACGCGCCTTTACCTGAGGATCCTCGAACACCTGCGACAGATCATTGATCGGCCCGCACGGTACGCCGGCCTGCTCCAGTTGAGCCACCCATTCAGCGGTAGTCTTGAACACCGTCGCCTGACGAATCAAAGGAATCAGCACCGCCCGGTTCGCCACTCGCAGCTTATTGGTAGCAAAGCGTGGATCATCAGCCCACTGCGGCTGCCCCGCCACTTCGGCAAACTTGCGGAACTGCCCGTCATTACCCACGGTAAGAATGAAATCGCCATCAGCCGTAGGAAAGTCCTGATAAGGCACGATGTTCGGATGCGCATTACCCAGACGTTTAGGTGCATTGCCCGTGGTCAAATAATTCATCGCCTGGTTAGCCAGACACGCAACCTGTACATCCAGCAAAGCCATATCAATGTGCTGTCCACCGCCATCGTGATCACGATGGGCCAGCGCAGCCAGAATCGCTACCGTCGAATACAACCCGGTAAGAATGTCCGTCAACGCCACACCGACCTTCACCGGCCCGGCCCCCTCATCACCCTCAGGACGACCGGTGAGACTCATCAGTCCACCCAACCCCTGGATCATGAAGTCGTAGCCGGCGCGTTTGGCATACGGCCCAGTCTGACCAAAGCCAGTAATCGAGCAATAGATCAGGTTCGGATTGATCGCCCTCAGTGACTCATAGTCCAGCCCATAAGCCGCCAGACCACCCACCTTGAAGTTCTCTATGAGGATGTCCGACTTCAGCGCCAGTTCGCGTACCAGCTTCTGCCCCTCGGGGCGGGTGAAGTCGATAGTCACCGATTGTTTGTTGCGGTTCGCCGACAGGTAATAAGCCGCTTCCGACGTATTCTCGCCATAAGCGTCTTTAAGGAAGGGCGGCCCCCAGGCGCGAGTGTCGTCACCATTGCCGGGACGCTCGACCTTAATCACCTCGGCGCCAAGGTCGGCGAGGATCTGCCCGGCCCACGGCCCGGCCAACACTCGCGATAAATCCAGTACCCGCAGATGCGACAGCGCGCCCATGGTCGCTCTCCTATTAATAGAACGCCTGCAGACCAGTTTGCGCACGCCCGAGGATCAGCGCGTGGACGTCGTGAGTGCCTTCATAGGTATTCACCACTTCAAGGTTGACCAAATGGCGGGCAACACCGAACTCATCGGAAATGCCGTTACCGCCGAGCATGTCGCGCGCCATACGAGCGATATCCAACGACTTGCCGCACGAGTTGCGTTTCATGATCGAAGTGATTTCGACAGCCGCGGTACCTTCATCCTTCATGCGACCCAGACGCAGGCAACCTTGCAGCGCCAAAGTGATTTCGGTCTGCATGTCGGCCAGTTTCTTCTGGATCAACTGTGTAGCGGCCAATGGGCGACCGAACTGCTGACGATCCAGGGTGTACTGGCGGGCGGTGTGCCAGCAAAACTCGGCAGCACCCAGTGCGCCCCAAGAGATGCCATAGCGTGCGGAGTTGAGGCAGGTGAACGGGCCTTTCAGGCCGCGCACGTCCGGGAAGATGTTCTCTTCCGGCACGAACACGTTATCCATAACGATTTCGCCGGTGATCGAGGCACGGAGGCCAACCTTACCGTGGATGGCCGGAGCACTCAGGCCTTTCCAGCCTTTCTCCAATACAAAACCGCGAATGTCACCAGCATCGTCTTTGGCCCAGACCACGAACACATCAGCGATCGGGCTGTTGGTGATCCACATCTTCGCGCCGGTCAGGCTGTAGCCGCCGTCGACTTTACGTGCACGGGTAATCATCGCGCCCGGATCGGAACCGTGGTTTGGCTCGGTCAGGCCGAAGCAGCCGATCCATTCACCGGAAGCCAGCTTCGGCAGGTATTTCTGTTTCTGTGCTTCGGTACCGAATTCATTGATCGGCACCATTACCAGCGACGACTGCACGCTCATCATCGAGCGGTAGCCGGAATCGACCCGCTCGACTTCACGGGCAATCAGACCATAGCTGACATAGTTGAGGCCGCTGCCACCGTACTGTTCAGGGATGGTCGCGCCCAACAGGCCGACTTCGCCCATCTCGCGAAAGATCGCCGGGTCAGTTTTCTCATGACGGAAGGCTTCAAGAACACGCGGAGCGAGGCTCTGTTGAGCGAACTGCTCGGCGGTGTCGCGGATCATGCGCTCTTCTTCGGTGAGCTGTTGATCCAGCAGCAGGGGATCGATCCAGTTGAAGCTAGCTTTACCGCCCATGAGTGTGTCCTCGCAAATCGGGTGAATTAACGTGGCATTGATCCTAGGCCCGGTTCGCCGTCGCGGCAAACGAGGATTTCGCATTCTGTTGTGCTAATTTCTCACTCCGAAACGTCGCGAAATGCCTTTTATGCGGCGCATTAGTGAGGTTGATGTACATGCGCAGGAAGATTCCCAGCACCACCGCCCTGATCAGCTTCGAAGCTGCTGCACGCCATGAGAGCTTTACCCGGGCCGCCGAAGAACTTTCCCTCACCCAGGGCGCGATTTGCCGACAGATCGCCAGCCTTGAAGAGTTCCTCAGTGTGGAACTGTTCCGACGCTCGCGGCGGGGCGTGAAACTGACCGAGGCGGGACTTTCCTACAGCCGCCGAGTCGCCACGCAACTCGATGCGGTTGAGCGCGACACGCTTTCAGTGATGGGCCAGCAAGGCACCAACGTGATCGAACTGGCGGTGGTGCCAACCTTTGGCACGCAATGGCTGCTACCGCGACTCAAGGATTTCCAGCTCAAACACCCGGAAGTCACCGTCAACCTGACCAACCGCACCCGCCCCTTCCTGTTTGCCGATACCGAGTTCGATGCTGCGATCTACTTTGGCGATGCCGACTGGTCGGGTACCGAATCCCACAGACTGATGGGCGAGAATCCGATGCCGGTGTGCAGCCCCGCCCTACTCGGCAACAAGACTCATCTGACAGCCGACGAGATTGCCGAGCTACCGCTTTTGCAGCAGACCACCCGCCCCTACGCCTGGCGCCAATGGTTCAACTCGCAACACCTGAATATCCCCCGCGACATGACAGGTCCCCGCTACGAGCTATTCTCCATGCTCGCCCAGGCCGCCATGCACGACATGGGCATTGCGCTGATTCCACCGTTCCTGATCCAGCGTGAACTGGCCGAGAAACGCCTGGTGATTGCCAACCCGCAGGCGCTCTCCAGTATCAAGGCCTATTACCTGATGATTCCCGAACGAAAAGTCGAATCAGCGTCATTAAAGGCATTTCGCGACTGGCTGGTAACTCAGGCGCAGAGCTACAGCCTAGAAGGGTAAAGGCTCACAGCGATAACTAACCCCGTAGTCAGAAAATACAAAGCCCTACAGATATAAGTATTTGTCGCAATTGCACAGACTGTATCCGAAAGTCGTACAGACGTCCCACAAGCGCCTGACGACGTGGCTTTGAGCCTCCATCGGCGACGCATTGATGCCTATTCACGTCACCGATGAGAAATATTTCCATAATCGGCCAGAATCCTTACAAGGCACGGCCTGCAAGGGATTCACTTGGTCATCTGCGACATTCGGTCACGGCATGACTTGTAGTTAATTTTCCGTCACCCGTCATAATCCCTTGAAGGGCATAAAGTTCGCCTGCAAAATGCCGCGCCCCGCCCTGATTTGGCGGGATCGTGCTGATCGGCCGCCCCAGTCGCACCATCCGTAGTGCATGGGTTTACTCAATAAGATCACGCAGGAGATTTGACGTGCACATTGGTGTTCCTCTCGAAACCCAGACCGGTGAAACACGGGTTGCTGCAACCCCGGAAACCATTAAAAAGCTGATCAGCCAAGGTCATAAGGTCACTGTGCAAACCGGCGCCGGCGTTAAAGCCAGTGTGGTTGACAGTGCCTATGAAGCGGCAGGCGCAACCATTGGCAGTGCCAATGACGCGTTTGGCGCCGAGCTGATTCTCAAAGTGGTCGCGCCAAGCGATGCCGAACTGACGCTGATCAAGCGCGGTACGGTGCTGGTCGGCATGCTCAACCCGTTCAACAACGAAACCATCGCGAAGATGGCCGAGTGCGGGATTACCGCGTTCGCCCTCGAAGCGGCGCCGCGCACCTCGCGCGCGCAGAGTCTCGATGTGTTGTCGTCGCAGGCGAACATTGCCGGCTATAAGGCTGTGTTGCTGGCCGCTCACCACTACCCACGCTTCATGCCGATGCTGATGACGGCTGCGGGCACCGTGAAAGCGGCGCGCGTGCTGATTCTCGGCGCCGGTGTGGCCGGGTTGCAGGCGATTGCCACGGCGAAACGTCTGGGTGCGGTGATCGAAGCGTCTGACGTACGTCCGGCGGTGAAAGAGCAGATCGAATCCCTCGGCGCCAAGTTCGTCGACGTGCCGTACGAGACCGATGAAGAGCGCGAATGCGCCGTCGGTGTCGGCGGTTACGCGCGGCCAATGCCAGCGAGCTGGATGCAGCGTCAGGCGCAGGCCGTGCACGAGCGCGCCAAGCAGGCTGACATCGTCATCACCACCGCGCTGATTCCGGGCCGCAAGGCACCGACGCTGTTGAGCGCGGACACCGTGGCGCAGATGAAACCGGGTTCGGTGGTCATCGACCTCGCGGCGGCTCAGGGTGGCAACTGCCCGCTGACCGTGGCTGATCAGATCGTGGTCGAGAATGGCGTGACCATTTGTGGCCCGACCAACCTGGCCGGTGAAGTCGCTGCAGACGCCTCGGCACTGTACGCGCGCAACCTGTTGGACTTCCTCAAGCTGGTGTTCACCAAAGAAGGCCAGTTCGACGTCAACCTCGAAGACGACATCGTCGCCGCGTGCCTGATGTGCCGCGACGGCCAAGTCATCCGCAAAAACGCCTAAGCAGGGATTCAGACGATGGAAGAGCTTATCTCCCCCGGTATCTACAACCTGATCATCTTCGTGCTGGCGATTTATGTCGGTTACCACGTGGTCTGGAACGTTACGCCTGCGCTGCACACGCCGTTGATGGCGGTGACCAACGCCATTTCGGCGATCGTGATCGTCGGCGCCATGCTCGCTGCCGCACTGACCGTCACGCCGCTGGGAAAAACCATGGGCACCCTTGCTGTGGCGCTGGCTGCGGTCAACGTGTTCGGTGGCTTCCTGGTCACCCGCCGCATGCTTGAGATGTTCAAGAAGAAAGCCCCGAAAGTAAAAGAAGAGGCGCCGAAGTAATGAGCATGAATCTTGTCACGACGCTCTACCTGATCGCGTCGATCTGCTTTATCCAGGCCCTCAAAGGCCTATCGCACCCGACCACCTCGCGGCGCGGCAATCTGTTCGGCATGCTCGGCATGGCCTTGGCAATCCTGACCACTGTCGGCCTCATCTATAAGTTGGGTGCTGAGCTGGCGACTGCCGGTATCGGTTACGTCATCGTCGGTCTGCTGGTCGGCGGCACCGCCGGTTCGATCATGGCCAAACGCGTTGAAATGACCAAGATGCCGGAACTGGTCGCCTTCATGCACAGCATGATCGGTCTGGCAGCAGTGTTCATCGCGATCGCCGCAGTTGTTGAGCCGCAATCGCTGGGTATCGTTAAACAGCTGGGCGACTCGATACCGGCGGGCAACCGTCTGGAGCTGTTCCTCGGCGCTGCGATCGGTGCAATCACCTTCTCCGGTTCGGTGATCGCGTTCGGCAAGTTGTCGGGCAAGTACAAGTTCCGCCTGTTCCAAGGCGCACCGGTACAGTTTGCCGGTCAGCACAAGCTCAACGCCGTGCTGGGTCTGGCGACGTTGGCACTGGGCCTGACCTTCATGTTCACCGGCAACCTCACTGCGTTCGCGCTGATGCTGGCGCTGGCGTTCGTGATGGGTGTGCTGATCATCATCCCGATCGGCGGTGCCGATATGCCGGTGGTGGTGTCGATGCTCAATAGCTACTCGGGCTGGGCGGCGGCAGGTATCGGATTCTCGCTGAACAACTCGATGCTGATCATTGCCGGTTCCTTGGTGGGCTCGAGCGGCGCGATCCTCTCGTACATCATGTGCAAGGCGATGAACCGTTCCTTCTTTAATGTACTGCTCGGCGGTTTCGGCAACACGGCTGATGCTGGCCCGGCCGGTGCGAAAGAAGCACGTCCGGTGAAATCCGGCTCGGCTGACGACGCTACCTTCCTGCTGACCAACGCCGACACCGTGATCATCGTCCCGGGCTACGGTCTGGCGGTAGCACGTGCGCAACATGCACTGAAAGAGCTGACCGAGAAGCTGACTCACCGTGGCGTGACCGTGAAGTACGCGATCCACCCGGTTGCCGGCCGTATGCCGGGGCACATGAACGTTCTGCTCGCCGAGGCCGAAGTGCCTTACGACCAGGTGTTCGAGATGGAAGACATCAACTCCGAGTTCGGCCAGGCCGACGTGGTGCTGGTGCTCGGCGCGAACGACGTGGTCAACCCGGCCGCGAAGAACGATCCGAAATCGCCGATTGCCGGCATGCCAATCCTCGAAGCGTTCAAGGCCAAGACCATCATCGTCAACAAGCGCTCGATGGCCAGCGGTTATGCCGGTCTGGACAACGAACTGTTCTATCTGGACAAGACCATGATGGTCTTCGGTGACGCGAAGAAAGTAATCGAAGACATGGTCAAAGCGGTCGAGTAATACCCCCGCTGCAATAGCGAACGCCCCGACTCGTCGGGGCGTTTTTGTTTGCGCAAAACGTCGGACAATTTGCCACGTTGTTGCAGATCCAGTAACGGTGTTTTACTTCAAACCCGCTAAATAGACGCCTCGTTTGCGACCTTGGTAGCGGGACAGGCGCCCGTCAAATTCACTAGACTGCGCATCCTGCTACTCGCTTCCCGAGATAATAATCCATGTACCGTGACCGTATTCGCCTGCCTTCGTTGTTGGATAAAGTGATGAGCGCCGCCGACGCAGCCGCTCTGATTGAGGACGGCATGACCGTCGGCATGAGCGGTTTCACCCGTGCCGGCGAAGCCAAAGCAGTCCCTCACGCACTGGCCGAGCGGGCCAAGGTCACGCCGCTGAAGATCAGCCTGATGACCGGCGCCAGCCTGGGCAACGACCTCGACAAGCAACTGACCGAAGCCGGCGTGCTGTCGCGTCGCATGCCGTTCCAGGTCGACAGCACCTTGCGCAAGGCAATCAACGCCGGCGAGGTCATGTTCATCGACCAGCATCTGTCGGAAACCGTCGAGCAGTTGCGCAACCAGCAACTGAAGCTGCCGGACATCGCGGTCATCGAAGCCGTAGCCATCACCGAGCAAGGCCACATCGTGCCGACCACTTCAGTGGGCAACTCGGCGAGCTTCGCGATTTTCGCCAAACAGGTGATCGTCGAGATCAACTTGGCACACAACGCCAACCTCGAAGGTCTGCACGACATCTATATCCCGACTTACCGCCCGACGCGCACGCCGATTCCTCTGGTAAAAGTCGACGACCGCATCGGCAGCACCGCGATTCCGATTCCTCCGGAGAAGATTGTCGCCATCGTCATCACTCAGCAGGCCGATTCGCCCTCCACCGTGTCGTCGCCGGATGTCGACACCAATGCCATCGCCGATCACCTGATCACCTTCTTCAAGCAGGAAGTCGACGCCGGGCGCATGACCAACAAGCTCGGCCCGTTGCAGGCCGGGATCGGCAACATCGCCAACGCGGTGATGTGCGGCCTGATCGATTCGCCGTTCGAAGACCTGACCATGTACTCCGAAGTACTGCAGGATTCGACCTTCGACCTGATCGATGCCGGCAAGTTGAGCTTTGCGTCGGGCAGCTCGATTACGTTGTCGGAGCGGCGCAACAGCGACGTGTTCGGCAATCTGGAGAAGTACAAGGACAAACTGGTGCTGCGTCCGCAGGAGATCTCCAACCATCCGGAGGTGGTGCGCCGCCTGGGCATCATCGGCATCAACACAGCGCTGGAGTTCGACATTTACGGCAACGTCAACTCCACCCACGTCTGCGGCACGCGGATGATGAACGGCATTGGCGGTTCGGGTGACTTCGCGCGCAACGCGCACCTGGCGGTGTTCGTGACCAAGTCGATCGCCAAGGGCGGCGCGATTTCCAGTGTGGTGCCGATGGTCAGCCACGTCGACCACACCGAGCATGACGTCGACATTCTGGTGACCGAGGTAGGTCTGGCGGACTTGCGCGGTCTGGCGCCACGGGAGCGTGCACGAGTGATCATCGATAACTGTGTGCACCCGGACTTCCGTCAGGCGCTGAATGATTACTTCACGAAGGCCTGTGCAATCGGTGGCCACACCCCGCACATCCTGCGTGAAGCGTTGAGCTGGCATATCAACCTGGAAGAAACCGGGCGCATGCTCGTGGTCTGATCCACACAGATAAACCGCCGACGCAAATACAGTTTGCGTCGGCGGACTTTCTCAAGCCTCCCTACCTGACAAAAACTGTACTGCTGTACTGGTCATTTCCTACAGGCATTGCCTACCTTTCCGAGTGAATCGAGCAAAAATGCACCACTTAAGTGCGGACAGGTACAGTTCGCTCAATTTTGACCCGTACACCCCCTATAAACAGTTAACTGGTCACTCACAATACAGTTGAACTGTATCTAGAGAGACTTGGCAAACGAGAGGATCATGGGCACCAGTCAAACCACTACCTGATCCCGCCACAAGCGGAAGGATGTCAACCATGGAACGTACACTCAGTTCCGAACTGTTCTTCGAAGACAAAGCTGTAAACACCCAGGCTTCCCTGCCTCTGCGCGTTATCGCCAACCTGATGTTGTGGCAGCGCCGCATCTCCAGCCGCCATCAACTGGCTCGTCTGGATTCGCGTCTGCTGGCTGACGCCGGTATCAGCGAAGCACAACGCTACGAAGAGCTGAGCAAGCCGTTCTGGCGCTAAGTAGCGTCGCTGGCTCTGGTCGTTAGACCCACCGCCAGCAACCCGATTTGAACAAACAAAACCCGTAGTGGGAAACCACGACGGGTTTTGTCGTTTTAGGGTCTGGAAATCTAAATACAGCTATCTGGATTGCCGACCAGCACAGTTCAACCAAATCGCAATCTGAACAAGTACAATTTCCCCCTGCTGTATCTGCCTCTTCTTCTGTCGCAGGCTCAACATGACCTTCCGCCTTCACCGGCAATAAGGAATACGTCATGAATGACTTACAGGATGTTTCAGAAAACTTCAGCCAGCTCTACTCTCGCCCAAACGCTCTGCGTCGCCTGTTTCTCAGGCTTCGGGACAGCCTGGCACGCGCCAGAACGCGGCGACTGCTGGCTCAACTGGATGGCCGTGACCTCGCCGATCTTGGCCTCAGCCACGCCGATCGCCTCCATGAACTGGATAAACCCTTCTGGCGCTAGCATTTTGCCCACTGTGCGAACCTCGCAAAGCAGGCCTAATATCCATGCAGAACGTGGCGAATGCTGTGTCACTGGCGTCTGACTCCTCAGATACCGAGCCACCTCTCTCTACGGTTTATCCACAGGAGTTACATCATGTCCCGTCTTCGTCTGCTCAGTGCCGCCGCCCTGCTGGCCGTGGCCGCCAACGCCAGCGCCACCAGCTTCATCGTGACCACCGACGCCGTTGTCGGCGCTCTGAAATCCTCGTCCGACGCTACGTCCGACGTCACCTCGTCGTTCCGTGACGACAAGATTGTTCTTGCCGCCCGCGACGACGCTGCCAGCTTCGTGGCCAGCGAAGGCGAAATCCGTGGGGTGAAACTGGAAAGCGCACTGGATCACATCCGTCACCAGGCGCCACAGCTGCAAGCCACTGACGCACAACTGGCGCAAGCCATCCTGACGATCTAAGCGCCAGGTGCAAATCGGGACACGCCCGTCGTGTCCCGATGTTTCGGCGCTGGCTCTGGCCCGGGCATTGCGCTAGCCTTTGGGCTCACCAAAAATTACCGAGTCCGATGCGCTTTCTTCCAAATCTACTGATTCCCTCCGTATTGTTCACCGCCTGCTGGACGGCGCCGGTCAATGCCTTTGATGCTTTCAACGCGTCGACCCAAGGCACCGTCGTCAGTGGTTACGCCACCAGCATGGTGTCTTCCGCGCCTTTCGACCGTAAACTGCTGCTCGCCGCCCATGATGACGCGGCCGCATTTGTTGCCAGTGACGGTGAATGGCGAGGTGCTCGTCTGGAATCCGCGCTGCATTACCTGCGCAAAACCCGGCCGAAACTTCATGTCAGCGACCTTGAACTGGCAGAAGCAATTCTCGTCCAATAGTTATCCCGTATCCCCGTTATCCTTGCCCCTTCGGAGTCGTTCCATGCGTAGCCCGCTGATTGCTGCCGCCCTTGGCCTGTTTTTGTTGGCCGACGTGGCCCAGGCGCACACCCTGGTAGCCACCAGTAACATCATCGTTCGTGCCTCCCAGCGCACCATCGATTTCACTTCCGACACCACCACGTCGATTCGCGATTCGAAAATCATCCGCGAAGCCCACGACGACGCTGCCAGTTTCGTAGCGTCCAATGGCGATATCCGTGGCGCACACCTGGAAGCCGCGTTCAATACCTTGCGCACTCGCGTGCCGGAAGCGCGCGACGCCAGTGATCAGGTTCTCGCCGAAGCCATCCTCGCACTGTGAAGTCACTCGGCACCTGGCTACTGGCCGGGGCGTTGTTGCTGCTTGGCAACAGCGCCCACGCCGGCCTGCAATTGCGGCTCAAGACCGAAGGTCTGAGCCCCGCCCAACAACAGGCCAGCCAGGTGCTGATCGATGAGGCGATGCAAAAGCTGCCGCCGAGCTTTATCGAGCGGCTGGATCGGCGCATCGATGTCGGCTGGACCGACGACATGCCGAGCAACGCCTATGGCCAAGCCACGCTGGTCGCCGAACTCGACCTGAATCGCAAACTGCTCGCCAGCCTGACTGACGGCAGTGCGGCGAAAGAAAAAACCAATCGCCCTCACGGCACTGTGCGTCAGGAACTGCTCGCCACGGTGCTGCATGAAATCACCCATATTTATGATCGCGCGCGCCTGTGGCCGAGTGCCGAGCGCACGCTGATCCAGCGTTGCACTCGACGGTTCAACAGCGCCGGGCTGATCGGCATCCCCGATGAATGCCGTGGCCAGAACGGCCGGCGCTTCACCCTCAGCGATGACCCGCGCCTGCTCGACCTCGCCGGTTGGCAACAATACGTCGGCCGTCGGGGTGAACGCGAACAACACAACCGGCAGATCGCTCGTAGCCCGGACCTGTACGAAATCTCCAGCCCCAAGGAGTTCGTCGCGGTCAACATGGAGTATTTCCTCCTCGACCCGAGCTATGCCTGCCGTCGCCCGGCGCTGTATCGCTATTACCAGGAGCACTTTGGCTGGGCTCCTCCGGCCAAGGACGCCTGCAGCAAAACCTTCTCCTTCCTCAATGCCGGCAACGACTTCGCCAAGCAACCTTTGGGGCAGGTCGATCCGGAACGGGTCTACGCCGTCGACTATCTGCTGGCCGAGGCCAATCAGAACTGGGTCAGCCGCTGGGGCCACAGCATGTTGCGTCTGGTGATTTGCGCGCCGGGCCGCCCGCGCGGGCCGGATTGCCGACTCGATCTGGACCAGCATCTGGTGTTGTCCTACCGCGCCTTTGTCGGTGACGTGCAGCTGTCGAGCTGGGACGGACTGGTCGGCAAATACCCGTCGCGGCTGTTCGTGCTGCCGCTTGCGCAGGTCATCGACGAATACACCAAGACCGAACTGCGCAGCCTCGCTTCCGTGCCGCTGAACCTGTCACGCGACGAGATCGAAGGCGTAGTCGAGCATGCGGCCGAGATGCACTGGAGCTATGACGGCAACTACTTCTTCCTCTCCAACAACTGTGCGGTGGAAGGCTTGAAACTGTTGCGCAGCGGCAGCAACAACGCGCAGCTCATCGGCCTCGACAGCATCATGCCCAACGGTTTGCTGGAAGTGCTCAAGGGACGCGGCCTCGCCGATACCAGCGTATTGGATGATCCGAAAGAAGCGTTGCGTCTGGGTTACCGCTTCGACTCGTTCCGCGATCGCTATCAGGCGATGTTCGATGTGCTGAAGAAGCAATTGCCGATCAAGCAGAACACCGTTGAAGAATGGCTTTCGCTGACAGCCGAAGAACGCCGTGAGTGGTTCGAGCGTGCGGATCTGCGCACCAGCGCCGCGTTGTTGTTGCTGGAGCAGGCGAGTTATCGCCGCCAATTGCTGCTGGCACAAGACGAGGTCAAGCAGCGTTACCTCGGTGCGCGCGAGCTGGAAAACGGCGGCATGGACAAGGCCAACGCGACCTTGCAGGAAATTCTCGCCAACAGCGGGTTCCTTAGCCGTCCGGCAGAATTGCTCGATTCCAAGGGTTACGGATTGCCGCAGCCGATCGAGTTCAGTCGCCTCGAAGCGGAAAGCAGCCAGCGGCAGAAGAAGCTGCTGGCACTGTCCGGTGATCTGGACGCCGAAGTACGCAAGTTGCTGGAGCCGAAGCGGGCCGCGGAGATTGCGGCCAGTGAGGAGAACGTGAAGCAGATTGGCGCGCATCTGCGCAAACTGCACAAGGCCTCCGGCGGACTGGAACTGCCCTGAAAAAAAGACCGCAGCCATTGGCTGCGGTCTTTTTTATTGCCTGCGGATCAATACAAAACGCCATCGAGAATTTCGTAGACGATCCCGGTGCCCACCGCGATCAGCACGATATCGCCCCCCGCCCGACGCCATTCATAACCCGGATACACCGGCAAGCGACCTAACGCGCGATTATCCAGACGCTCGCCGTAATAGCCGCGCGGCAAAGGCCGGCCACGCTCCAGATGAATCCCCGGAGGCGGCGGCGCACCGCGTACAAAGTAGCCATGATTGTCACGAATGGTCTGACGCACCGGACCAAAGTCGCGCGGTGGCGGGCCACCTCGATGATCATTTTGCGGACCACGGTGATCGTCACCGTGATTGTCGCCACGGTTATCGTAATGGCCCTGCTGCGGGCCGCCGTGGTCGTGATCATCGCGCGGATCAGCGCTGGCCAGCAGCGGCGTCGCGCTGATCATCAGCACGCCCAGTCCGGCCATCAGACGTTTCGGCATTTTCATCGAATCTTTCCTCACAGCACAAACAGCAAAAAGGGCTTCAGAACGATGTTCTGAAGCCCTCGGTCTTGCTGGATTAGTCTGTGCTTTGAGGTGCTAATTCCTCTGTATCAGGAACTTTACCTTCAGCTGACGCGGGCCTTACGCACACCTTCGGAGAGTGCCGAGCACAGGCTCAACACGCCGTCGATGGCCTGCGCTGGCGTCGTTGCATTGGCGATGTGATCGATCAACGCCGAGCCCACCACAACACCGTCAGCCAGACGCGCGATGGACGCCGCTTGCTCTGGAGTGCGGATGCCAAAACCGATGCTGATCGGCAGATCGGTATGCCGACGCAGACGGGTCACCGCCTCTTCAACGTGTTCCAGCGTTGCAGCGCCAGCACCGGTCACACCGGCGACCGACACGTAGTAAACGAAACCGGAACTGCCATTGAGCACTTTCGGCAGGCGTGCATCGTCGGTGGTCGGCGTGGTCAGACGGATAAAGTCCAGACCGGCAGCCTGCGCCGGGTCGCACAGTTCGGCGTTGTGCTCAGGCGGCATGTCGACCACGATCAGGCCATCGACACCGGCCTCTTTCGCATCGGCGATGAAGCGCTCGACGCCATACATGTGGATCGGGTTGAAGTAGCCCATCAGCACCAGCGGCGTATCGCTGTTGCCTTCACGGAACTCGCGAACCATTTGCAGGGTTTTCAGCAGATTCTGCTTGGCACCCAAGGCACGAATGTTCGCCAATTGAATCGCCGGGCCGTCGGCCATCGGGTCGGTGAACGGCATGCCCAACTCGATCACGTCGGCACCAGCGCCCGGCAAGCCTTTGAGGATTGCCAGCGAGGTGTCGTAGTCCGGATCACCGGCGGTGACGAAGGTCACCAGCGCGGCGCGGTTCTGTTCTTTGAGGTCGGCAAAACGCGTTTGCAGGCGGCTCATCAGTGTTTCTCCTGCTTCGACTGTTCCATATGGTGCATGACGGTCTGCATGTCTTTGTCGCCACGGCCGGAGAGGTTGACCACCATCAGGTGATCCTTCGGCAGCTTCGGTGCACGTTTGAACACTTCAGCCAGGGCGTGAGCGCTTTCCAGTGCAGGAATGATCCCTTCGAGACGGCAGCATTTGTGGAAAGCATCCAGCGCTTCGTCGTCGGTCACCGAGGTGTATTGAACGCGGCCGATGTCATGCAACCATGCGTGTTCCGGGCCGATGCCCGGATAGTCGAGGCCGGCGGAAATCGAGTGGGCGTCGATGATCTGGCCATCGTCGTCCTGCAGCAGGAAAGTACGGTTGCCGTGCAGCACACCCGGAACGCCGCCATTCAGGCTGGCCGCGTGCTTGCCGGTTTCGATGCCGTAACCCGCCGCTTCAACGCCGATGATTTCAACGCTCTTGTCGTCGAGGAACGGGTGGAACAGGCCCATAGCATTGGAACCGCCACCGATGCACGCCACCAGGCTGTCCGGCAGACGCCCTTCCTGCGCTTGCAACTGCTCACGGGTTTCCTTGCCGATCACGGCCTGGAAGTCGCGAACCATCGCCGGATAAGGGTGCGGGCCCGCCACGGTGCCGATCAGATAGAAGGTGCTGTCGACGTTGGTTACCCAGTCACGCAGCGCTTCGTTCATCGCGTCTTTCAGGGTGCCGGTGCCGGCAACCACCGGAATTACTTCAGCGCCCAACAGCTTCATGCGGAACACGTTGGCTTGCTGACGTTCGATGTCAGTGGTGCCCATGTAAATCACGCAATCCAGACCGAAACGTGCCGCAACGGTGGCAGTGGCCACGCCGTGCATGCCGGCGCCGGTCTCGGCGATGATGCGTTTCTTGCCCATGCGTCGCGCCAGCAGGATCTGGCCGATGCAGTTGTTGATCTTGTGCGCGCCGGTGTGGTTGAGCTCTTCGCGCTTGAGATAAATCTTGGCGCCGCCGCAGAATTCGGTCAGGCGTTCAGCGAAATACAGCGGGCTCGGACGCCCGACGTAGTCACGCTGGAAGTAGGCCAATTCTTCTTTGAACGCCGGATCTTCCTTGGCCGCTTCGTATTCGCGGGCCAGATCGAGGATCAACGGCATCAGGGTTTCCGCCACGTAGCGGCCACCGAACGAGCCGAACAGGCCGTTATCGTCCGGGCCGTTACGCAGATCAGAGGTGTTCGAAGTCTGGGTCATGAGTCGCTCCAGGTGAATTCGGGTCAAAAGACAATGACGACCACTCTACCCCTGACCTTCCAGGCTGAAAACCGATAAGATCGCTACAACCTGTCAGGAAAACTCACAGATACCATGAGCCACGACCTTCCCCCGCTGAACGCCTTGCGCGCGTTCGAAGCGACCGCCCGGCTGAACAGTGTCAGTCAGGCTGCCGAGCAGCTGCACGTTACCCATGGCGCGGTCAGTCGGCAGCTCAAGGTGCTTGAAGAACACCTGGGCGTCAGTCTGTTCGCCAAGGACGGTCGCGGCTTGAAACTCACAGATGCCGGCATGCGTTTGCGCGATGCCAGTGGCGAAGCGTTCGACCGGTTGCGCAGCGTCTGTGCAGAGCTGACGCAAAGCACCGCTGATGCGCCGTTCGTCCTGGGTTGCTCTGGAAGTCTGTTGGCCCGCTGGTTTATTCCGCGTCTGGGGCGATTGAATGCGGATCTGCCGGACTTGCGTCTGCACCTGTCGGCGGGTGAAGGCGATCTCGATCCTCGCCGCCCGGGACTGGACGCTTTGCTGCTGTTCGCCGAACCACCGTGGCCTGCGGATATGCAGGTTTATGAACTGGCGGCAGAACGCATCGGCCCGGTCATGAGCCCATTGTTCAACGGTTACCAACGCCTGCAAAGCGCGCCAGCCTCAGAATTGCTTGATGAACCGCTGCTGCACACTACTTCCCGTCCACAAGCCTGGCCAAGCTGGGCACAGCAAAACCACCTCGACGCGAAAGCGTTGAAGTTGGGGCAAGGTTTCGAGCATTTGTATTACCTGCTGGAAGCAGCAGTTGCTGGACTTGGCGTGGCCATCGCGCCGGAGCCGCTGGTAACGGAAGATTTGAAGGCTGGTCGCCTGGTTGCGCCATGGGGCTTCTGTGAAACCCCGGCGCAACTGGCGTTGTGGCTACCCAAGCGCGCCGCAGACGGGCGCGCCCGGCAACTGGCGCAATGGCTCAAGAACGAGCTGCGCCAGACGGATCACTCGCCGCGCTTGAACAGCAAATAAGCCGCGAGCAGACCAATCGCACCGACTGCCACACCGGCCGTCGTCCACGGATGCTCCTGGGCGTAATCACGGGTGGCGATCCCGGTTTCGCGGGTTTTCACTTTGACTTCTTCATAGGCATCGCTGAGCAGGTGACGCGAATGTTTCAGCGCGCTTTCGGCATTGCTTTTCAGCGCCTTGAGGGTCTTGCGCGACTCGTCCGAAGCGTCGTCCTTCAAGCTTTCCAACGATTTGAGCAGACTCTCGATCTCGGCTTCCATGCTTTGCAACGAGGCTTTACGTAAAGAGGTGTTGGCCATGGTGGCTCTCCTGCATTGGTGATGAGTGGCGTGTGTTGGTTGGGACTTCAGCGGTTTGAGAAAGTGCAGAAAATCTGAACTTCGCCCGCGCAAAGCCGCCGAAATCAACAGTGCAGATTCACTGCTAGTCTCAATTCCACACGCCAAGGAGATCGCCATGAGTGACCATCACACGTACAAGAAAGTCGAGCTGGTCGGTTCGTCGACCAGCAGCATCGAAGACGCCATCAACAACGCAATTGCTGAAGCAAACAAGACCATTCGCAACCTCGAATGGTTTGAAGTGACCGAAACCCGTGGTCACATCAAGGACGGCAAGACAGCGCACTTTCAGGTGACATTGAAAGTCGGCTTCAAGATTGCCAGCAGCTGAGTTTGGTCTAGTCTTCTGAACTTGCGCGCTGGCCGAGTGCCATAGGAATGGCAAAGCGCTACAGGGTGAGTGCATCGAGTGAACGCTCGATGCCCGCCTCTTTTAATCCGACCAGGGAGTGCGACCGATGAAGAAGTTCATGTTGGCAGTAGGTTTGTTGAGCCTTGCCGGTGGTGCGTTTGCTGCCGGTAAGCCATGTGAAGAGCTGAAAGGCGAGATTGCGGCGAAGCTGGATGCCAAGGGCGTTTCCGGGTATTCGCTGGAGATTGTCGATAAGGGCGCAGCGTCTGACGGCAAAGTCGTCGGCACCTGCGAAGGCGGCGCGAAGGAAATCGTCTACAAGCGCAGTTGATCGTGACTGAAATGCAAAAGCCGACGTGAAGGCGTCGGCTTTTTTGTGTCCGGGATTTGGGATTTTTGGTGGATTTGAAATCGAACCCCTCACCCCAGCCCTCTCCCCCAAGGGGTAGAGGGGAAAGGGAGCAGATCGGGGGCTGTTCAAAACCTGAGTTCGACTCGATTTTTCAGGTCGATGTCGAGCGCGAGAACACCTCAATCAGTCCCCTCTCCCTCCGGGAGAGGGCTAGGGTGAGGGTGCCTTTCAGCCCTTCATGACTTGTGCCAGCAATTCGTAGGAATGCACGCGATCAGCATGCTCATACAGATCACTGGTAAAAATCAGCTCATCCGCCTGCGTCTGCTCAACCAGCACTTCCAGCTTGGCGCGAATCTTCTGCGGGCTGCCGACCATCGCCAGACCGAGGAAATCCCCCACCGCCTCACGCTCATGCGGTAGCCACAGGCCGTCCATGGTTTTCACCGGCGGCCGCTGCACCAGACTCTGCCCACGCATCAAAGCAAGAATGCGCTGGTACACCGAAGTCGCCAGGTAATCGGCTTGTTCATCGGTATCTGCCGCCACCAGCGGCACGCCGAGCATCACGTACGGTTTGTCGAGCACCGCCGAAGGCTTGAAGTGATTGCGATAAACGCGGATCGCCTCATGCATGAAACGCGGGGCGAAATGCGAGGCGAAGGCGTAAGGCAAACCGCGCTCACCGGCCAGTTGCGCACTGAACAGGCTGGAACCCAGCAACCAGATCGGCACATTGGTGCCGGTGCCCGGCATGGCAATCACGCGCTGATCCGGGGTACGCGGGCCGAGGTAGCGCACCAGTTCGGCGACATCTTCGGGGAAATCATCGGCGCTGCCGGAGCGTTCACGGCGCAACGCCCGAGCCGTCATCTGATCGGAACCGGGTGCGCGGCCCAGGCCGAGGTCGATCCGACCCGGATACAGGCTTTCCAGCGTGCCGAACTGCTCGGCAATCACCAGCGGCGCATGGTTGGGTAGCATCACGCCGCCGGAGCCGACGCGAATGGTCGATGTACCACCTGCCAGATAACCGAGCAAAACAGACGTGGCGGAACTGGCGATGCCGTCCATGTTGTGGTGTTCCGCCACCCAGAACCGCGTGTAGCCGAATTTCTCGACATGCTGTGCCAGATCCAGTGAGTTGCGCAGCGACTGCGCCGGGCTACCGTTCTCGCGCACCGGCACCAGATCGAGGGTGGAAAATTTTACGTCGGACAGTTGCTTCATAAACCTGCGTCTCCGAGTCGGGAGGCAGGTTGTTGATACGAACGAAAACCTGCCGAATTCATAAGCGTGTTTTATGCAATGAGGGCATATACCCGAGTTTCAATAGCCGAGTCGAAATTTCCTACTAAAAAAGTCAACGATTCAACCGGGCTGAACTTTGTTCCGGCGTCTATCCTCAGAAGCCTTGCAAGTAAAAACCACGACGACGCGGCGTTTCCGCGCCAGAGACGAGGAGGAAGACATGGCTATCGTGAAGAAAGCATCGGCACATTGGGCAGGTGATCTGAAAACCGGTATCGGCTCGATTTCCACTGAAACCGGCGTACTCAAAGAAGCCCCCTACGGTTTCAAGGCGCGCTTCGAAGGCGGCAAGGGCACCAACCCGGAAGAACTGATCGGCGCGGCGCATGCCGGTTGTTTCTCCATGGCGTTTTCGATGATTCTGGGTGATGCGGGCCTGAAGGCCGACAGCATCGATACCAATGCGGAAGTGACCCTCGATCAGGTTGACGGCGGCTTCGCGATCACCGCGGTGAAGCTGATTCTCAAGGCGAAAATCCCGGGGGCGACGCAGGCGCAGTTCGAAGAGCTGAGCAACAAGGCCAAGGAAGGGTGCCCGGTGTCGAAAGTACTGAATGCGCAGATCAGCCTTGAGGCGACGTTGGTCAGTTAATTCGGAGTTAGCAGGTCTGACGCTATCGCGAGCAGGCTCACTCCTACAGGGAATTTCGGTCGATCACAGAGATTGTGTCCGCCGGAGATCAAATGTAGGAGTGAGCCTGCTCGCGATAGCGATCTCAACATCACCGCAAATCAGAAAGTGTGCGTACATCTTGTGAGCGAAGTCAGAACTCGTTTTGTGGAAATATGGTCGAATACGTGACAGCAGCTTCAGCGCACACCCGTGCGCGCTGCCTCAGGGAGCTTCACTCATGAAACGTATTGGCTTGGCGATCCTTTGCAGTGCACTGGCCACCTCGGTAGTTGCAGCACCGAAAGACTGCGAAGAACTGAGAAAAGAAATCGAAATCAAGATCCAGGCCAAAGCCGTGCCCTCGTACACGCTGGAAATCGTCAGCAAGGAAGAGGCGGCCAAACACGACATCGCCATGGTGGTGGGTTCGTGTGAGAACGGCACCAAAGCGATCATCTATCAGAAGAACGACTCCTGATAACGCTTAAGGCACGCAGTTGATCTGCCGTTCTTCGGCAACGATCTGCCCCTGACGATTGATCAATCGGGCGCTTGGCGTGAAGGCCAGCGATCGTGCTTCGAGTCGGTAACGTTGCCCGGCTTCGAAGTGGTCAAAGGGCACGGTCATGTAGCACAGGCGTTCCTGCGGATCGGTATCCATTCCCTGACCGCCGCCGAAAATCTCGAAATCGAAGCGCACCGTCAGTTCGTGGCTGCCCGGCGTGACCTGGAAAAAACGCCCGTCGCGCAGACGCTGATTATCCAGGCGTTCAGCCATCAGCACCTTGCCACCGGGTGTCGGCATCGAAAAGTCGACCCAGGCCATTTGCGGATCGACCGCTGGCAGCGGGCTCTGACAGCCGGCAAGCACACTTCCTACCAGCAACAACGTCAACCTGCGCATGATCAATGTCCTTTGATGTGGACATCCAGCATACCGCCGATCAGGTCTTCTGGCAGCCCGCCGGTGTGCCCTGCCCAACGACTTTGCGTTGCTCATCATAAAGCTTGGCCCAAGGCCGGAAACCGATGCTGCCCGCCTGCAACTGATAGCGCTGACCAGCATTGAAATCCTTGAATTTCACGTTCAACTGGCAATCGCGCCACAACGGCTCGGCGTCAGGGCCGATGTTGGTCGCCTCAACCGGGAATTGATAACGCACTTTCAATTCATGGCTGCCGGGCTGTACTTCGAAGTATCGTTTATCGATTGCGGCCTGACTGTCGACCTTGAGCGCTTGCAGGGTCGTATCCTGTTGCCGGGCATCGAGATCAATCCAGGCTTGTGAGGGGTCAGGGTCGGGCATTCCGAAATTGGCACAACCGGCCAGCGTCAGCAGGCTTCCTGACAGCATCAACATGCGCATAGCAGTGCTCCTTAAGGCGGGATAGTCTTGCGAGCAGACTCTCCGGGGGATTTCTTATTTTGATCAGGCCGTTTCCAAGCCTTGGGTTACTTGATCGCGTTTTTCGGGTTTTGTTTCCGGGTGTGTTGTTTTTGTTGCTCAACGGTTGCGCCAGCGTCAGCTATTACGCTCAGTTGGCCAGCGGTCAGTTGCAATTGCTGCAGGCGCGCGAGCCTGTGGAAAAGGTGATCAACGACCCGAACCGCGACGCGACACTGCGCGCGCACTTGGCTCAATCGCAGAAGGCCCGCGCCTTTGCCAGCGAGCATCTGCACTTGCCGGATAACCAAAGCTATCGCCTGTACGCCGACATCCATCGACCGTATGTGGTGTGGAATGTGTTCGCCACTCAGGAGTTTTCCCTGACGCCACAGAACCATTGCTTCCCGATTGCCGGTTGCGTGGCCTATCGCGGTTACTACAGCCAGAGCGCTGCGCGCGGTGAAGCGGCGATTCAGCGCTTGCAAGGCATGGACGTGTCGATCGGCGGCGTTGAGGCTTACTCGACGCTGGGCTGGTTCAACGATCCGATCCTTAACTCGATGATGGGCTGGGGCGATGAGCGCCTGGCCACGCTGATCTTTCATGAACTGGCGCATCAGCGCTTCTATGTGAAGGACGACACCGAGTTCAATGAGTCGTTTGCCACGTTTGTCGAACAGGAAGGTACGCGGCAGTGGCGGGCGTTTCGTGGGTTGCCGGCGGATACCGATTCACGGCTGAAACAACGCGATCAGTTCATTGAATTGGTGCTTGATGTGCGTTCAAGGCTTGAAAAGTTGTATGCCCAGGCTCTGCCAATCGATCAGATGCGCGAACGCAAAGCGGCCGAGTTCGAGCAGTTTCGCCGCGATTATCGGCTGATGAGGGACAGTCAGTGGGCCGGCGACAAGCGTTATGACACCTGGGTGAATGCGCCGCTGAACAATGCGCGGTTGTTGCCGTTTGGGCTGTATGACCAGTGGGTGCCGGCGTTTGCGGCGTTGTACAAGCAAGTCGGGAGGGATTGGCTGAGCTTTTATGCTGAGGTTGAGAAGTTGGGTGGGTTACCGGTGACTGAGCGTAAGGCGGCTTTGAAAATATTGGCAGACCCAAACAGTTGAGTTGATTGGGAGTAAGTCATCGCGAGCAGGCTTACTCCTACAGGGGAATGCGTTCCAAATGTGGGAGCGAGCCTGCTCGCGAAAGCAATCTAATCAGCGCTGCAAAAAGGCCTGATGCAACTCGTCCAGCGTTTCAAAGTGATAAGCCGGTGCCTCGGCGCTCAACTCTTCAAAACTGCCAAACCCATAACCGACCGCCGCAGCATCCAGCCCATTGCTGCGCGCCCCGATCAGGTCATGCTTACGATCGCCGATCATCAGCGTATTCGCCGGGTCCAGCCCTTCTTCCGCCATCAAGTGCGCAATCAGCTCAACCTTGTTGGTCCGCGTGCCGTCCAGCTCGCTGCCATAGATCACCTTGAAGTGCCGGGCGAAATCAAAGTGCCGGGCAATCTCGCGGGCAAATTCCCACGGCTTCGAAGTGGCGATATACAGCTGCCGGCCCTGCCCGTTCAGGGTTTCCAACAACGGCGTAACGCCGTCGAACACACGGTTTTCATACAGGCCAGTGACCTTGAAGCGTTCGCGGTAGAAATTCACCGCCTGCCACGCCTTGGCTTCATCAAAATCGTAGAACTGCATGAACGCCTGCAGCAGCGGTGGGCCGATGAAGTGTTCCAGCTTGGTCAGGTCCGGCTCATCGATACCGAGCTTGGCGAGGGCGAACTGGATGGAACGGGTGATGCCCTCACGCGGGTCGGTCAGGGTGCCATCAAGGTCGAACAGTACGGTTTGGTAATGCATGGGTATTCCTGAGCGGTCGCGATTTCGATTCAGAGTGTGTCGTAGCCTTCGGCCAGATGCAGATCCTTGAGCTTCACGTAGTTGGCGGCGCTGTAAGTGAAGAAAGCTCTTTCCTTGTCGCTCAACGCACGTACCTGTTTCACCGGGCTACCCACATAAAGGAAGCCACTTTGCAGATGCTTGCCCGGCGGCACCAGGCTGCCGGCGCCAATGATCACGTCGTCTTCAACCACCGCGCCGTCCATGACTATGCTGCCCATGCCGATCAATACGCGGCTACCGACGGTGCAGCCATGCAGCATGACTTTGTGGGCGATGGTCACGTCGTCGCCGATCAGCAGCGGGAAGCCGTCCGGGTTGAACGGGCTGGCGTGGGTGATGTGCAATACGCAGCCGTCCTGGACGCTGGTGCGCGCACCGATGCGGATACGGTGCATGTCGCCACGGATCACGGTCAGCGGCCAGACAGAGCTGTCTTCACCGATTTCGACGTCGCCGATCACCACCGCCGAGCTGTCGACAAATGCGCCTTTGCTCAGGCTGGGGGTGTGATTCTGGTACTTGCGAACGGACACGATAATTTCTCTCTCTGTCGCCGATAGCTGCGGATGATGCCGATTGTAATTAAGATGGGGCAATGTTTCCCCAGCCAAGGTGCCAACCGTGAGCGTGAACAACCCTCTGCTGCAGTCCTACGACCTGCCACCGTTCTCCACGATCCGTGCCGAACACGTCCTGCCCGCCATCGAAACGATCCTGGCCGACAACCGCGCCGCCATCGCCGACATCCTCAAGAGCCAAGGCCAGAACCCGACCTGGGCCGGCCTGGTCCTGGCGATGGACGAACTCAATGACCGCCTCGGCGCTGCCTGGAGCCCGGTCAGCCACCTCAACGCCGTGTGCAACAGTGCCGAGCTGCGCGAAGCCTACGAGTCGTGCCTGCCAGCCCTGAGCGCCTACTCCACCGAGATGGGCCAGAACCGCGAGCTGTTCCAAGCTTATGAAGCACTGGCCAACAGCCCGGAAGCCGCCAGTTTCGACGTGGCGCAGAAGACTATTCTGGAACACGCCCTGCGTGACTTCCGTCTGTCGGGTATCGACCTGCCGGAAGCCGAACAGAAGCGCTACGCCGAAGTGCAAAGCAAACTGTCCGAGCTGGGCAGCCGCTTCTCCAATCAACTGCTCGACGCCACCCAGGCGTGGACCAAGCATGTCACCGAAGAGGCCGCCCTCGCCGGCCTGACCGATTCGGCCAAGGCGCAAATGGCTGCCGCCGCACAGGCCAAAGGCCTCGACGGCTGGCTGATCAGCCTGGAATTCCCGAGTTACTACGCGGTGATGACCTACGCGCAAGATCGTGCGCTGCGTGAAGAAGTCTACGCCGCCTACTGCACCCGCGCCTCGGATCAAGGCCCGAATGCCGGCCAGAACGACAACGGCCCGGTGATGGAAGAGATCCTCGACCTGCGTCAGGAACTGGCCAAGTTGCTGGGTTTCGCCAGCTTCTCCGAACTGAGCCTGGCCACCAAAATGGCTGAATCCAGCGATCAGGTGCTGAGCTTCCTGCGCGATCTGGCCAAGCGCAGCAAACCGTTTGCTGCGCAGGATCTGCAACAGTTGCGCGCCTACGCCGCCGAACAAGGCTGCGCCGATCTGCAAAGCTGGGACAGCGGTTTCTACGGCGAGAAGCTGCGTGAACAACGCTACAGCGTCGCCCAGGAAACCCTGCGCGCCTACTTCCCGATCGACAAAGTGCTGGGCGGCCTGTTCGCCATCGTCCAGCGTCTGTACGGCATCGAAATCGCTGAACAGAAAGGTTTCGATACCTGGCACCCGGACGTGCGCCTGTTCGAGATCAAGGAAAACGGTCAGCACGTCGGCCGCTTCTTCTTCGATCTCTATGCCCGCGCCAACAAGCGTGGCGGTGCGTGGATGGACGGCGCGCGCGACCGTCGTCGTACCGTCGACGGCGTGCTGCAAAGCCCGGTGGCCAATCTGGTGTGCAACTTCACCCCGGCCGACAGCGGCAAGCCTGCGCTGCTGACCCACGATGAAGTGACCACGCTGTTCCACGAATTCGGCCATGGCCTGCATCACCTGCTGACCCGCGTGGATCACGCTGGTGTTTCCGGGATCAACGGCGTGGCGTGGGACGCAGTCGAGCTGCCGAGCCAGTTCATGGAAAACTGGTGCTGGGAGCCGGAAGGTCTCGCGCTGATTTCCGGCCACTACGAAAGCGGCGAGCCGCTGCCGCAGGACCTGCTGGAAAAAATGCTCGCGGCGAAGAATTTCCAGTCCGGCCTGATGATGGTCCGTCAGCTCGAGTTCTCGCTGTTCGACTTCGAATTGCACGCCACCCACGGTGACGGCCGCAGTCCGCTGCAAGTGCTCGAGGGCGTGCGTGACGAGGTGTCGGTGATGCGTCCACCGGCCTACAACCGCTTCCCCAACAGCTTCGCGCACATCTTCGCCGGCGGTTATGCGGCGGGTTACTACAGCTACAAGTGGGCTGAGGTACTGTCGGCCGATGCCTTCTCGAAATTCGAAGAAGACGGCGTGCTCAACGCTGAAACCGGTCGCGCCTTCCGCGAAGCGATTCTGGCGCGCGGCGGTTCGCAGGCGCCGATGGTGCTGTTCGTCGACTTCCGTGGCCGTGAGCCATCGATTGACGCACTGTTGCGCCACAGCGGCCTGAGTGAGGACGCGGCAGCATGAGTGAGGGGCCTGTGATTACCAAGAAACGCTTTATCGCCGGGGCAGTCTGCCCGGCGTGCAGCGAGCCGGACAAGCTGATGATGTGGAACGAGGACAGCGTGCCGCACCGTGAATGTGTGGCCTGCGGTTACTCGGATACGCTGAACGAACAAGGCCTGTCGGTTCCCAAGGAGTTGGGCACGCGAGTCAACACCAGCGCGCTCAAGCCGACGGCGGACAAGACCGTCCAGGCGGTGCAGTTTTTCCCCAATCCGAAACTGAAAAAAAAGCCTGACGAGCAACACTGAGCCACTGCCACCTTCCACCACTTGCTGGTGGAAGGTGGTAACTATGTACCGCCCTTCCCCTGCGTTTTCTCCCTAGGCTGGCACTTTCAGCCACGCCTCAAGGAAGACGCCATGCCTGACACCAATCCGCTGTTACAACACTGGACCCTGCCACCGTGGTCGGCGATACGCGCCGAGCATCTGGGGCCGGCAATCAACGTGATCGTTGCCGATAACCGCCGGATCATTGCCCAAGTAATCGCCAGCCAGACCGAGCATCCGGGCTGGGACGATCTGGTGGTGGCCGTCGATGAAGCCGATGCTCGTCTGGATGAAGCCATGGGCATCATCGAGATACTCTCGACGGTCAAAGTCGACGACGTCGATTGGCTCAGGGAAAGCGCCTTGTGCAGCCTCACCGCGGACCGATACAGGGCCGAAAAGGCCGCCAATCTGGCGTTGTATCGTACTTACCAACGGCTGGCCAACAGCTCGATCGCAGCAAGTTTCGATGGTCAGCGCCAAGCCTCGCTGGCGAAGATTCTGCGCAAGTTCCGCTTGTCCGGGATTGAACTGCCAACTGCGCAACAGCAAAAACTTGCCCGCCTGAACCGCGATATCCGGCGTCTGGAACAACTGTTCCTGAGCAATCTGGAGCAGGCCAGCGCCGCGTGGCACAAACGCATCGACGACGTCACGCAGCTCGACGGTTTGTCTGCTGCGGTGAAGGCGCGCCTGGCGCTCAATGCCAAAGAGGCAGGACACGACGGCTGGCTACTCACGCTGGATCAGAACACCTATCGGCAGATCATGACTCATGGGCAAAACAGGGCACTGCGGGAAGAGTATTTCACTGCGTGGTTCACCCGGGCATCCGATCGCGGCCGGCAGCCGGACAAAGCCGACAATGATCCGGTGCTGACGTTGCTGGTCGTCTTGCGTCACGAGAAAGCCAGATTGCTGGGGTACGAGAATTTCGTCCAGTTTCGCCTTGAAAACCGCATGGCCACCTCGCCTGAGCAAGTCGGCACCTTTGTCCGCCAGCAAGCCGCGTTGAATACCCCGGCTTTGCTGCGCGACGCCCAGGCTCTGAACGCATTCGCGCTGACACAGGGGATTGCGCCAGTACAGCCATGGGATGAAGACTTTCTCGCCGAGCAGTTACGCCTCCAACAATTGAACGGTGCACTCAAGGGCCTGCGTCAGTATTTTCCGCTCGAGGGTACGTTGCGCCGGCTCTGTCAGTTCAGCGAGCGTATGTTCGGTGTCGATATCATCGAACAGACGTCTGCCGAGCACTGGCATGAAAGCATTCGGCTATTGGAGGTGCGCGAACACGGGCAAGTGATCGGGCATATCTACATCGACCCTTATCACCGCGATGATGCCGCCGATTACGCGTTCACCAGCGCCTTGCGCATCCGCCGGGTCAATGCCGAAGGACGCCCATCACTGCCGATTGCCCGCCTTTACAGCAACTTTCCCGCCGCCACAGACGAGCATCCTTGCCTGCTCTCCCACGAAAATCTGCGGGTGCTGTTCCACGAGTTCGGCCACTGCTTGCAACATGTTCTGACGCGCTCGCCCCATCGCAACCTGTCGGGGATATCCCAGTTGGGCCGCGATACGGCCGAGTTCGCCGGGCAACTGCTCGAACACTGGTGCCTGTCACCCGAGTTTCTGGTGTGGCTGGGGGCTCATTATCAGAGCGGCGAGCGGTTGACGTTGGCGCGAGTCAACACAGCCCTGACGGCCATTGGTGCTCACACCAGCCGGACAACTGCCATGCTGTTGATGTCAGCATTATTTGATCTGCAGTTACATCGCAGCCATGGCGATGGTCGCAGCATCGAGCAAATATTCGAGGACGTGCAACGCGAGAACCCGCACCTGCAAATGTCGGGCTATTACCGCTTCGCCTATGGATTTGACTACCTGGCGACCGGCTATGAGGCATCGGTCTATGCCTACAAATGGTCAGGCGTACTGGCTAGCGAAGTGTTCAAACGGTTTCAACGCGAAGGCCTGTTCGCCCCCCAGACGGGACGGGATTTTCGCGAGGCGTTCTTCTCCCCCGGCGATTCCCGCTCATTGCTGAACTCGGCACATGCGTTTCTTGGCGAGCCGGTCAATGCACAACTGTTTGCAGCGGCGACACCTGCGGTTACTTCAGATTGACCGTCTGAAACCAGCTCTTCATCGAGCAGGTCGCGAACGCGCTGGTGCTGCAATCGCCATTAGCCAGCGCGGTGCGCAGCTTGTCGACATCGGCCTGCATCATGTAGCGCACGCTCTCGCGAAAATGCCCGCTTTCACCAAAGCCGCCCTGGGTCATTTCGCTCAAGGCGTCTTCTTTGCTCCAGCCCTGCACCACAACGCGATACATCGCCGCCATCAACCCGGTGCGGTCAGAACCGTGCTTGCAATGCATCAGCACCGGGCCGCTGGCCTCTGCAGTCTGAATCGCACGCAGGGTCTTGAGTACATCGGCGTCGTCAACGTGATTGGTGCGATAGGGCAATTGCACTTGATTGATGCCGGAGTCGGACAACCAGTTGCTGTCTGCTTCCGGTAGAAAGTTGATCACCGTGGCGACCTTGAGATTTTTCAGCAACGGCACCGCGCCGTCATCCGGCAACGCGCTGCGATAGAGCGTCGGCGACATCTGGAACAGGTTGTATTGCACTTCGACCGGTTGCGCCCACTCAGTCGGGCGAACCGTCGATGCCGTCTGCGCCTGGACCGCTATCGAGGGCAACAGCGCTAAAAACGATAAACACAAAGCCGGGAAAAAACGCACTCGGGACATGCTGGGGTGACCGTGTCGGGATTCATGATGAGGAGAAACACAGCTTCGGCGTCGGGCGGTCAAAGCCCTGTGAGGCGCCTGTCAAAGAAACGTGAATCCGCATGCTTTCCAGCACTGCCGTAAAGAAAACCGGTGTTTTTTCCGCTGAATCGGTTTATCCGGAAGCTTAGCCTGCTACCATTTGTCACATCATGTTGCAGACGCGTCCCCTTTCTCCGGGTCAGACCGGATCCGTCTCGACGAAAATTCCTCAAGCCGCTCGCAGAAGCGGCTGTCTCCTAATGCCTGATGAGGTGCACCCCATGTCTGATGAAGATCGAGACAACCCGCGGCGTGAGTTTTTGCGCAAATCCCTGACCCTGATTCCGGTGGTCACTTTGGCCGGTACCGGTCTGGGCAGCAGCGTCCTGCAAGCGGCACCTGAAACCGCACCTGCTGCGCCCGCGCCGCAATCGGTGCGCACTGATGCCAGCGCTTACCAACCGAGCTATTTCACCGCTGAGGAATGGGCGTTTATCAATGCCGCCGTCGCGCAATTGATCCCCAACGATGCCCAAGGCCCGGGTGCGCTCGAAGCCGGTGTACCGGAATACATCGACCGCCAGATGAACACGCCGTACGCCGCGGGTGCCCTTTGGTACATGCAGGGCCCATTCAATGCTGACGCCGCTCCCGAGATGGGCTGGCAGAGCAAACTGGTACCCAAAGAGATCTACCGCCTCGGCATCGCCGCCACGGATCAGTGGGCAAAATCCCTCAACGGTAAAGTATTTGCTGAGCAAGACAGCGCTACCCGGGACGATTTGCTCAAGCAACTTGAAGCTGGCAAGCCGCAATTCGACGCGGTTCCGGCAAAGATTTTCTTCAATCTGCTGCTGCAAAACACCAAGGAAGGGTTCTTCTGCGACCCGATCCACGGCGGCAACAAAGGCATGGTCGGCTGGACCATGATCGGCTTCCCCGGCGCCCGCGCCGATTTCATGGATTGGGTGGAACGCAACGAGCAATACCCCTTCCCGGCAGTTTCGATTCGCGGCGAGAGGGCGTAAGCATGGCAACGGTAATGAAGAAGGTTGACGCAGTCATCGTCGGTTTTGGCTGGACCGGCGCGATCATGGCCAAGGAATTGACCGAAGCGGGCCTCAACGTGCTGGCGCTGGAGCGCGGGCCGATGCAGGACACCTACCCCGACGGCAACTATCCGCAGGTGATCGACGAACTCACCTACAGCGTGCGCAAAAAACTCTTTCAGGACATCTCCAAAGAGACCGTCACCATTCGTCATAGCGTCAACGACATCGCCCTGCCGAACCGCCAGTTGGGCGCGTTCCTGCCGGGCAATGGCGTCGGCGGTGCCGGCCTGCACTGGTCGGGAGTGCACTTCCGGGTCGATCCGATCGAGTTGCGCATGCGCAGCCACTACGAAGAGCGCTACGGCAAAAGCTTTATCCCCAAGGACATGACCATCCAGGACTTCGGCGTCAGCTATGAAGAACTGGAGCCGTTCTTCGATTTCGCCGAAAAAGTCTTCGGCACCTCGGGTCAGGCCTGGACGGTGAAGGGCCAACTGGTCGGTCAGGGCAAGGGTGGCAACCCATACGCGCCGGATCGTTCCAACCCGTTCCCGCTGGAGGCGCAGAAGAACACGGTGTCCGCACAGCTGTTCGGCAAAGCGGCGACTGAAGTCGGTTACAAACCCTACAACCTGCCATCCGCGAATACGTCCGGGCCGTACACCAATCCCTACGGCGCGCAAATGGGTCCGTGCAACTTCTGCGGTTTCTGCAGCGGTTATGTCTGCTACATGTACTCCAAGGCCTCGCCGAACGTGAACATTCTGCCGGCGCTGAAACCGTTGCCGAATTTCGAGCTGAGGCCTAACTCGCACGTACTGCGGGTCAACCTCGACAGCACGAAATCCAAAGCCACCGGCGTGACCTACATCGACGGACAGGGTCGCGAGATCGAGCAACCGGCGGATCTGGTGATCCTCGGCGCGTTCCAGTTGCACAACGTGCGTCTGATGCTGCTCTCCGGCATCGGCAAACCGTACGACCCGATCACCGGTGAAGGCGTGGTCGGGCGTAACTTCGCCTACCAGAACATGGCGACCATCAAGGCGTTCTTCGACAAGGACACCCACACCAACAACTTCATCGGCGCCGGCGGTAACGGCGTGGCGCTGGACGATTTCAACGCCGACAACTTCGACCACGGCCCGCACGGCTTCGTCGGCGGCTCGCCGATGTGGGTCAACCAGGCTGGCAGCCGACCGATTGCCGGCACCTCGAACCCGCCGGGCACTCCGGCCTGGGGCAGTGACTGGAAACGCGCGACCGCCGATTACTACACCCATCAGGTGTCGATGGACGCCCACGGCGCGCATCAGTCCTACCGTGGCAACTACCTCGATCTCGATCCGGTGTACCGCGATGCCTACGGTTTGCCGCTGCTGCGGATGACCTTCGACTGGCAGGAAAACGACATCAAGATGAACCGCTTCATGGTCGAGAAAATGGGCAAGGTCGCCGAAGCGATGGGGCCGAAAGCGATTGCAGTGATCGGCAAGAAAGTCGGTGACCACTTCAACACCGCGTCTTACCAGACCACCCACCTTAACGGTGGCGCGATCATGGGCACCGATCCGAAGAAGAGCGCGCTGAACCGCTACCTGCAGAGTTGGGACGTTCACAACGTCTTCGTTCCGGGCGCCTCGGCGTTCCCGCAGGGTCTTGGCTACAACCCGACCGGACTGGTTGCCGCACTGACCTATTGGTCGGCGAAGGCGATCCGCGAGCAGTACCTGAAAAACCCCGGCCCGCTGGTTCAGGCTTAAGGAGCGACGACCATGAAAAATCTCGTTATCGCGACTTTGGCGCTGCTCGGCAGTGCCTCGATCCATGCGGCCGACGTTGATCAAGCTTTGATCAAACAAGGCGAATACCTTGCCCGCGCCGGTGACTGCGTGGCTTGCCACACCGCCAAGAACGGCAAACCGTTCGCCGGTGGTCTGCCGATGGAAACGCCGATCGGCACGATCTACTCGACCAACATCACCCCGGATAAAACCGGCGTCGGTGAATACAGCTTCGAAGACTTCGATCAGGCCGTGCGCCATGGCGTCGCCAAAAACGGCAGTACCTTGTACCCGGCGATGCCGTATCCGTCCTATGCCCGTGTCAGCGAAACCGACATGCAAGCGCTGTACGCGTACTTCATGCACGGTGTCGCACCGGTCGCGCAGGAGAACAAGGCCAGCGACATCCCGTGGCCGTTGAGCATGCGCTGGCCGCTGATGGGCTGGCGCTGGATGTTTGCGCCGAAGGTCGAGGACTACAAGGCGACCGGTGACGACGCCGTCATCAACCGTGGCGCCTATCTGGTCGAAGGCCTGGGCCATTGCGGTGCCTGTCACACACCGCGCGCGCTGACCATGCAGGAAAAATCCTTGAGCGCGGCCGATGGCAGTAACTTTCTGGCAGGCAGCGCGCCGTTGGAAGGCTGGATCGCCAAAAGCCTGCGCGGTGATCACAAGGACGGTCTGGGCAGTTGGAGCGAAGAGCAACTGGTGCAATTCCTCAAGACCGGGCGCAGCGATCGCAGCGCGGTGTTCGGCGGGATGAGCGATGTGGTCACCCACAGCATGCAATACATGACCGATGCCGACCTGACAGCGATTGCCCGCTACCTCAAATCGCTGCCGGCCACTGATCCGAACGATCAACCGCATCAGTACGATGAGAAAGCCGCCAAAGCCCTGTGGAATGGTGACGACAGCCAGCGCGGAGCGGCCGTGTACATCGACAACTGCGCGGCGTGCCATCGCACCGACGGCCACGGCTACACCCGCGTGTTCCCGGCGCTGGCGGGCAATCCGGTGCTGCAATCGGACGATCCGACTTCGCTGATCCATATCGTGCTCAAGGGCGGTACGCTGCCAGCGACGCACACTGCGCCTTCGACCTTCACCATGCCGGGTTTCGCCTGGCGCCTGTCGGATCAGGAAGTGGCGGATGTGGTGAGTTTCATCCGCGGCAGTTGGGGCAACAAAGGCACGCCAGTGAGTACCGCCGATGTCGCCGAACTGCGCAAGGAAGATATGAAACACACCTCCAGCGATGACCTCGGTCAGGTGACGCAACACAACTGACCAGTCGCCCGACGGCACTAGCCAGACGCGCAACGCCCCGATACTGTGTGCATATACAGTATCGGGGCGTTTTCATGTCTACTCCATTGCCACCTCGCGGTCGCGGCACCGCGACCAACCCGCACAACCGCTTCGCACCGAACCGTTCGGTAGCCGAGGATGACGGCTGGTTTCAGGAAGTGCCGCTGACGCAAGGTACTGAAGTGATGATCGAAACCGCCAAAACCATCATTACCCGCAACACTTCACCGGATCTGCCTTTCGACCGTTCGATCAACCCCTATCGAGGCTGCGAACACGGCTGCATCTATTGTTATGCGCGGCCCAGCCACGCCTATTGGGACATGTCACCGGGGCTGGATTTCGAAACGAAACTGATCGCCAAGACCAACGCCGCCCAAGTGCTGGAAGAACAGCTCGGGAAAAAAGGCTATCAATGCGCGCCGATCAATCTCGGCTCCAATACCGACCCGTATCAGCCGATCGAACGCGAATACAAGATCACCCGGCAGACCCTTGAGGTGCTCTTGCGCTATCGGCACCCAGTGACCATCGTCACCAAGGGTTCGCTGATCCTGCGCGACCTCGACCTGCTCACTCGGTTGGCAGAGCAACGGCTGGTAGCCGTGATGATCAGCCTGACCACGCTGGATGACGAGCTCAAACGCATCCTGGAACCGCGTGCCGCCGCACCCAAAGCGCGGTTGCGAGCCATTCGGGTGATGCGCGAGGCCGGCATTCCGGTGGGCGTGCTGTGTTCGCCGATGATCCCGATGATCAACGACAGCGAAATCGAAAACCTGCTCACCGAAGCCCACGCCGCCGGTGCGCAAAGCGCTGCCTACATGATGTTGCGTCTGCCGCTGGAAGTGGCGCCACTGTTCGAAGAATGGCTGGCAGCGCACTATCCGCAACGTGCCGCGCATGTGCTGAGCCTGATCCGCCAGAGCCGTGGCGGCGAGCTCTACGACAGCCGTTTCGGTGCGCGGATGCGTGGTGAAGGGGTATTCGCCGACCTGCTCGCGCAGCGATTTGCCAAAGCCATAAAGCGTCTTGGCATGAATCATCGCGAAGGCTACAACCTCGATTGCACGGCCTTCTGTCCGCCGGGTCGCCAGATGGCATTGATCTAAGAGCAACTGGCTAAGCGCTGAGTCAACGCAACCAATCGAAATGAACGAATGAAATACTTGAAAGCCGAGGCCAACATGAAAGTTCACGCTGACCTCGGCGATGACTCAGGGCTTGATAATGCTGTTATACGCCTTGGCCAGGGCTGCCAGTTTCGCTGTGTCTTGAGAATCAATATCGCCGTCGCCGTCGATGTCGCTTGCGACAGGTGCAACGTTAAACGTTCTACCGCGATTGCGCGAGATGGCCCCTACTATCCTGGAATCTACCAGCGTCTCCGTCACTTCATTAGTGAGAGGGTCGCGATGCTCTTGTTTGGTCGCCAATTGCATCGTAATCAAAATGTCAGATCTTGAACCGTTAGCGTGTAAACCCTCAATCACTGTGCGATCGAGGAAGATGCCTCGAACACTTTTTCCACGCGCAATACTTGTCATTTAAAACTCCATTTTTATCTGATTTGCCATCATGGCAGCGCTCATAATACGAGCCGATTGCTAAAAAACCATCGCACATCTGTTTCGTAAAATATGTATCGCAAGGAGTCTTGTTGACTGACCTCTTGAACAGATCGGACCATACCTGCACCGGACGGAACGGGCATACGCACGCGCACGCAGGGATTGTTGATCCGCCTTCTGTCCGCCGGGTCGCCAGATGTCGTTGATTTAGCGACAATTGGCCTATGGTTGAGGGGTTGGAATCCTTCCGCGGAAAACACCCAGTCACGTTTTTTGTGACCTGGAACACACGTTCTAGAGCGTTTGATTCAGTTTGAGTTAAGTTTCGGCGGCTACCTTGTTCATCGAGTGACTGACGGGTCGGGATGACCCGGATGTTTTAAACAGCCACTGGCTTCATACCGGAATACATGGGAACGACTCCCCTAATCCGCCAGAGAGGATGAATCATGAGTGACAAGGATAAACAGCCGTTGGCTGCGTCGGGGCAAACCCCTGAAGCGGAATCCGCCGATGCAGCGCTGCGCCAGATCGTAGACGGCTTTTTGCATTTTCATCATGAGGTCTTCCCACAGCAGGAAGAACTCTTCAAGAAACTCGCCACGGCCCAGGCGCCCAAGGCGATGTTCATCACCTGCGCCGACTCGCGCATCGTCCCCGAGCTGATTACCCACAGCTCGCCCGGCGATCTGTTCGTGACCCGTAACGTCGGCAACGTCGTGCCGCCTTACGGGCAGATGAACGGCGGCGTTTCCACCGCGATCGAATACGCGGTACTGGCGCTCGGCGTGCAGCACATCATTATCTGCGGCCACTCCGATTGCGGCGCCATGCGTGCGGTGCTCAATCCGGACAGCCTGGAAAAAATGCCGACGGTCAAAGCCTGGCTGCGCCACGCTGAAGTCGCGAAAACCATGGTGCATGAAAACTGTAACTGCGCCGACGAAAAAGAAAGCATGCCGATCCTCACCGAGGAAAACGTCATCGCCCAATTGCAGCACTTGCGTACCCATCCTTCGGTAGCCTCGCGCATGGCGAACGGTCATTTGTTCATCCATGGCTGGGTCTACGACATCGAAACCAGCGAAATCAAAGCTTACGACGCGGATCAGGGACGTTTCCTGCCGCTCGACGGTAGCCATCCGATTCCGGTGGCGACGCCCAAAGCGCGCTTCTAAATCTTCCTAAACATCTGTGTGGTTTGACGCCGGCCGCTGTTTCAGCGGTTCGGCGAAGCCATGCCTGAAGAAAACTTCGGGAGAATCGCCATGCGTGCGGCTCAATTGAAAGCGGTGTTGCCACGGGAGTTGCTCGCTTCAGTGGTTGTGTTTCTGGTCGCGTTGCCGCTGTGCATGGGTATCGCGATTGCGTCAGGGTTGCCACCGGCCAAGGGTTTGATCACCGGGATCATCGGCGGTCTGGTGGTCGGTTGGCTGGCGGGCTCGCCGTTGCAGGTCAGCGGGCCGGCTGCGGGCCTGGCGGTGTTGGTCTTTGAACTGGTACGCCAGCACGGCATCGAGATGCTCGGGCCGATTCTGCTGCTCGCCGGTTTTCTGCAACTGGTCGCCGGGCGCTTGAAGCTCGGTTGCTGGTTTCGGGTCACGGCGCCAGCGGTGGTCTACGGCATGCTGGCGGGGATTGGCGTGTTGATTGTGCTGTCACAGGTGCATGTGATGCTCGATGCGTCACCGAAGCCTTCTGGCCTGGATAACCTTACGGCGTTCCCGGCGGCGGTGGCGCAGGCCTTGCCGTCGTTCGGCTGGCAGGCCGGGTTGCTCGGGCTGTCGACGATTGCAGTGATGTGGCTCTGGGAGAAATTTCGCCCGCATTCGTTGCGCTTCGTTCCGGGTGCATTGCTCGGTGTCGGTCTGGCGACCGGGGCAAGTCTGTTGCTCGCTTTGCAGGTCAAGCGCGTTGAAGTACCGGCGAATCTGGCGGAGGCCATCGATTGGTTGAAACCTGCGGACCTGCTTAGCCTTGCCGATCCGACTCTGCTGATTGCTGCGTTTGCGGTGGCGTTTATCGCCAGCGCGGAAACGTTGTTGTCTGCCGCAGCGGTGGATCGCATGCACAGCGGCGTGCGTTCGGATTTCGACCGCGAACTGTCGGCGCAAGGTGTCGGCAACATGCTCTGCGGTCTGCTCGGCGCGCTGCCGATGACCGGGGTAATCGTGCGCAGTTCGGCCAACGTCCAAGCCGGCGCGACCACGCGTTATTCGACGATCTTCCATGGTCTGTGGCTGCTGGCGTTCGTGCTGTTGCTGTCGAGTGTGCTGCAAAGCATTCCGGTGGCGAGTCTGGCCGGTGTGCTGGTTTACACCGGGTTCAAACTGGTCGATCTCAAAGCGTTTCGAGGCCTGGGACGTTATGGGCGCATGCCGATGTTCACCTATGCAGCGACAGCGCTGGCGATCATCTTCACTGACCTGCTGACGGGCGTGTTGATCGGTTTCGGTCTGACGATGTTGAAACTGGCGTTCAAGGCTTCGCGCCTGAAGATCAGCCTGATCGATCTGCCGCAGGACGGCGAGATGGAGTTGCGTCTGGTCGGTGCGGCGACATTCCTCAAGGTGCCGGCGCTGACGCAAGTGCTGGGCAGTATTCCGCAGGGCACGACGGTGCATGTGCCGCTCAATAACCTGAGCTACATCGACCATTCGTGTCTGGAGTTGCTGGAGGAGTGGGGCCGGGCGAATGCGGCGAAGGGGTCGAAGCTGTTGATTGAGTCGCGCGGGTTGAAGCGCAGGCTTGAGGGACGGATTCGCACAACAACAGGTATCGGTGCGGCCGGCTAAACTTTCCCGCCTGAACATAAACCCTGTAGGAGTGAGCCTGCTCGCGATGGCGGTGGGTCAGTCAACAGAGATGTTGATTGATCT
>NZ_JBSVXS010000048.1:0-38002 GCF_054070155.1 Pseudomonas sp. SDT291_1_S447 | reverse complement strand
AGTCAAAATAAATGTGTCTGACAGACCGCTATCGCGAGCAGGCTCACTCCTACATTTGATTAGTGTCGCGCTCACCTCTGCATCACTCTCATCAATCATCCTGTTCAGCCTTTATCAGCACGCCTAGACTCGGCCCAACCCCAATTTCAGGTAGGCCGCTATGTCCGAGACGCTGCTCAGTTCCCGCAATCTGGCTTTCGAGCTGTACGAAGTCCTTGATGCCGAGGGCCTGACCCGGCGTGAGCGCTTTGCCGAGCACAATCGCGAAACCTTCGACGCCGCCATCGGCACCGCGCGCAACATCGCCGAGAAGTACTTCGCGCCGCACAACCGCAAGGGCGACGAGAACGAGCCGCGCTACGAAGACGGTCAGGCGATTCTGATTCCTGAAGTGAAACCAGCGGTGGATGCCTTCCTTGAAGCCGGATTCCTCAACGCCGCGAGAAGTTTCGACGCCGGCGGCATGCAGCTTCCTACACTGCTGTCGCAAGCCTGCTTCGCGCATTTCCAGTCAGCCAACGCGGCTTCGACGTCCTACCCGTTCCTGACCATGGGCGCGGCGAATCTGATCGAGAGTTTTGGCACCGACGAGCAGAAACAGCGCTTCCTGCAGCCCATGATCGACGGCCGTTTTTTCGGAACCATGGCCTTGACCGAACCGCACGCAGGTTCATCGCTGTCAGATATTCGTACACGCGCCGAGCCGGCGTCCGACGGCACCTATCGCCTGAAGGGCAACAAGATCTTCATTTCCGGCGGCGATCACCCGCTGTCGGAGAACATCGTGCACATGGTGCTGGCCAAGCTGCCCGACGCACCTGCGGGCGTTAAAGGTATCTCGCTGTTCATCGTGCCGAAGTTTCTGGTCAACGATGACGGCAGCCTCGGCCAGCGTAACGATGTGCTGCTGGCCGGGCTGTTCCACAAGATGGGTTGGCGCGGTACCACCTCCACAGCGCTGAACTTCGGCGATAACGGTGAGTGTGTCGGCTATCTGGTGGGCAAGCCGCACCACGGTTTGAGCTACATGTTCCAGATGATGAATGAAGCACGGATCGGCGTCGGCATGGGCGCCGTGATGCTCGGTTATGCCGGTTACCTGTATTCGCTGGAGTACGCCCGCGAGCGGCCGCAGGGCCGAGTGCCGGACAGCAAGGACCCGACCACCGCTCCGGTGGCGATCATTCAACACGCCGATGTACGACGCATGCTCTTGACGCAAAAATCCTACGTCGAAGGTGCATTTGATCTCGGTCTGTACGCGGCGCGCTTGTTCGACGACACCACCACGCTTGAGTCCGAAGCCGAACGTAAACAGGCTCATGAATTGCTGGATCTGCTGACGCCGATCGTCAAATCCTGGCCGTCGGAGTTCTGCCTCAAGGCCAACGAACTGGCGATCCAGATTCTTGGCGGCCACGGTTATACCCGCGAATACCCGGTGGAGCAGTATTACCGCGATAACCGCTTGAACCCGATCCACGAAGGCACTCACGGCATTCAGTCACTGGACTTGCTCGGGCGTAAATTGGCGCAGAACGGCGGCGCGGGATTGAAGCAATTGATTCGACTGATCGCCACTACGGCAGAGCGCGCAACGGCGCATGAATCGCTGACCGCACTGCGTGAGCCGCTGGAAAAACTGGTGGCGCGCCTGCAAACGGTGACCATCGGTTTGTTGACTGATCTGGGGCAAGGCAAGGTCAATAGCAGTCTGGCGAACTCGGCGTTGTACCTGAAGGTGTTCGGGCACACGGTGATTGGCTGGCGCTGGTTGGAGCAGGCGATTCGTGCCGAGGAAGGGTTGGCCAAGGGCAATTTGGCGGATGCTGACTTCTATAAGGGCAAGTTGCAGGCGGCGCGGTACTTTCTGACGTGGGAAGTGCCGGGTTGTCACCATGAACTGGCGTTGCTGGAAGCGCGGGATGATACGTGCCTGGCGATGCAGGATGCGTGGTTCTGAAACGCTACCCTCACCCCAGCCCTCTCCCGGAGGGAGAGGGGGCCGAACGGGGGATGCTTGAATACTCCGTCGACCTGAAAGAAGCTCACCGAATCCATAATCGACTGGCGTTTTCAGGTCGATGTATAGCGAAAGACACCTCGGTCAGTCCCCTCTCCCTCCGGGAGAGGGTTAGGGTGAGGGGCTTTTCTGGCTCAACACTCAACTCAACTTGAACCCACCCATCTGCCGCGCCAAATCATCCGCCAGCCTCTGCAACATCTGACAATCCTCACGACAAGCCCGCACCTCCCCCGCCGTCGCCCGCGCCAGATCGGAAATCCCCTGCACATTACGGTTGATCTCTTCCGTCACCGCCGACTGCTCTTCCGTCGCCGTCGCCACCTGATGATTCATGTCACTGATGCGCTCGACCTGACCGGTAATCGCCGTCAACGATGCCCCGGTACGCTGGCTCGATTCAACCCCGGTGCCAGTTGCGGCCTGCCCCGTGCGCATCGACGAAACGGCGTTTTCCGCGCCTTGCTTGAGGCTGCCGATCATCTGTTGAATTTCGTCGGTGGACGCCTGGGTCCTGCGCGCCAAAGTACGCACTTCATCAGCAACAACCGCAAAGCCGCGGCCCATATCGCCGGCGCGCGCCGCTTCGATCGCCGCGTTCAGCGCCAAAAGATTGGTCTGCTCGGACACCCCGCGAATCACAGCTAACACCGAGTCGATCGACGCCACTTGATGTGCCAGTTCACCGACTGCACCCGCTGCCAAGCCAATTTCATCCGACATGCTTTCAATATGCCGGATCGAACCGCCGACCACTTCCCGCGCCTGCATCGCTTCATCCCGCGCGGTCTGCGAGGCCAGCGCCGCGTTACCGGCGTTCTGCGCAATCTCCTGAACCGTCAGGCCCATCTCGTGAACCGCAGTCGCGACCATGTCGGTCATTTCCTGCTGACGGCCGGAACGCTCGGCAGTGTTTTCCACCACTTTCGCCACTTGCCCCACAGCCGTACGCAGACGCTCGCTGGTGGTCAGCACTTCAGCGATCATCCCGCGCTGGCTGTCGAGAAAACGATTGAAGCCGCGCGCGAGGTCGCCCAACTCATCGGCGCGACTGGAATCTAACCGGTGGGTCAAATCTCCCCCACCGCTACCGATTGCTACCAACGCAGCTGTTACTTGGCGAATCGGCCGCACCAAACCTTGCGCCAGCCACACCACCAACGCGAGGCACACCAGTGCCACGGCCAGACCAATGCCGCCGCTCATCCACATCGCTTTACGGGCTTCGGCGTAGATCTGCGACTGCGGCACTTCGGCCACCAGAGTCCAGCCCAGATCGCGCAACGGCAGGCTGAAGGCGAGGAAGTCTTCGCCATCCCTCTGGAAGCTGCTGCTGATCGCCGTTTTCTGGCCCATGACGGCCTGCGCTGCATTGGCGCCGATCTGCTCGCTCAAGGTGCGTTTGCCGCTGAACTGCGCCTCGGGATGCACCTGGATCAAACCGTCGGAACGCACAAGATAGACCTTGCCGCGCTCGCCAAAGCTGAAGTTGTGAATCAGCTCCGACAGCTCTTTCATGCTCAAACCGAGCCCGGCCACACCGACCACTTTGCCGGCCTGCTCGACCTTCAAATCGATGAACAGCGCCAATTCCCCGGTGGCACCGTCGTTGTCGATATTGAGGGTGCGCGGCTGATTGCTGTCGAGGAAGGAATAGAACCACGCGTCAGCCGGTTTTGAACGACTGAGGGTGCGATCCAGACCTTTTTCGGTGATGTAGTGATTGGATTCGGTACCGATGATCAAAGCGGTAAAGGCTTTATGTTCGGCGCGGATGCCTTCCAGATACTGCGCGAAGCCAGCCGTTTTGCTGCTGTCTTCGCCCGAGGCGAGCCAGTCACGGACCATCGTATTGCTGGCGATGTCTTTGGCCGCTGTCAGCGGTTGCACAAGGATGCGTTCGATATCGTTACGCGTCGCTTCGATGCTCGACGGCAGTGCTTGTTCGACCAGATAGCTCTGTGCGAGGCGGTTGACCACCAGGGTATAAATGCCAACCACGATCAGGATACTGACCAGCAGGGCGGTGCCCATGCTGAGAATCAGCTGCCATTGAATACTGCGTCGCCACAACTGCATGGAGCACCCCCAAAGAATAAGTGGCCGAAACAATGCAACAGCCGTGCCGATTGTATACAACTCAGTCGACAATCTATTCTTTGGTTGTGCGCAGCTCCATCAACCCTGGTTAATGGTCTTGGCGATGGTGTCGACCGTGGCGCTGACTTGCTCTTGGTAACGGTCGAGTTCTTCCTGGTGTTGCTTCTTCATTTCGATCTGCTGCGAGCACAGATTCATCGCCGCCAACACCAGCAAGCGATCACCGATCAGCGTCGGGTATTTACGCTTGGTGTCATCCAGCGCTGCCTTGAGCATCATGGCCGCGTCCAGCAGGGTCTGTTCTTCCCCGGCCGGTGCCTTGATCGAATAGTCCTCCCCGAGAATGGAGACGACTTTTACCCCTGCTGTGTGGTGGTTCATGCGCTGACAGGACCGGCGTTGACGCGATCAACCAGGGCTTGAATGCGGGCGGCAGTGGCGCCGTGCTTTTCTTCCTGCTCCATCAGGTTCAGTTGCAGGCTTTCGTTTTCATCCTTGGCCTGGGCCAGTTCCGTGGACAGGGTCTGGTTGGTTTGCGCGAGGGTCTGGTTCTGTTGCACCAGGTCGCTGACGAGCTGTTCCAATTGGCTGAGGGATGCTTCCAACATTTTGATCTTCCAAGCGTTTTTCAAAGGGCGCGTACGATAAAGAAAAGTCATCACGGATGCCAGGGTTAAACCGGCGCAAAGCCTTGATTTTCCTGGTGGCCGACCGTTCTCGCGAGTTTTAAAGACTGTGATCTGCCGATCTGGTTCCTGCACTTCGTCGCCCGAGCCCTTCTGCGACAAATAAGCACAGTGCCTCAAGACTTTAGTCGTATGACCGATAAGTCATCCATACAGCAGTCTCAGCCCGCATGGATGCGGCCCTCTCTTGGTATCCGCCCCATGTCCCTTCGCAATATGAATATCGCCCCACGGGCGTTTACCGGTTTCGCCCTGATCGGCGGCCTGATGCTGATTCTCGGCGTGTTCGCGCTGAATCAGATGAGCAAAATCCGCGCAGCAGGCGAAGACATCGCCACGGCCAGCGTGCCTTCCATCAAAGCCCTCGACGAATTCACCCAACTGACCCTGCGCCTGCGCGTTTTGTCGTATCGGTTGCTGATCAACCGTGAACCGGACGTTCAACAAAAGACTGTCGAACTGTTCGAGTTGCGCAACAAGCAGATCGCCGACGCCCAGCGCGCCTACGAACCGTTGATCGACGGCCCGCAAGAACGTGCGGCTTATGATCAATACGTGCAGTTGCTCGCGCAGTACCGTCAGCTTGAAGACCGGATGAAAACCCTGTCGCGCAACAATCAGATCGATGAACTGCGGCAGATGCTCAACTCGGACTTGCTGAGCAACTCGGAAGCGGTGAACACCGCCCTGGCGCGTTTGCTGGAGATCAACACTCAGCAAATCGCCGAGACGGATAAAGGCGCGAGCGAGCAGTTTTCGATGTCTTTCAACCTTGTGGTTACGCTGTTGGTGATCGCCACTGGCCTGACGTTCCTCTTTGCCTGGCTGCTGACTGTGAGCATCACCAAGCCGATCTCCAAAGCATTGGAAGCTGCGGAAACCATCGCCGAAGGCAACCTGACTCAACCGATCCACGTTGACGGTGAAGACGAGGCAGGACGTTTGCTCGCGGCCATGGCCAAGATGCAATCGAAGCTGCGTGACACCCTGCAGCGTATTTCCGGCTCGGCCACTCAATTGGCTTCGGCGGCTGAAGAACTGAACAGCGTCACCGACGAAAGCGCGCGCGGCCTGACTCAGCAGAACAACGAGATCGAACAGGCGGCCACTGCGGTCAACGAGATGACCAGCGCTGTGGAAGAAGTCGCGCGCAACGCCGTGAGCACTTCGGAAGCCTCGAAGAATGCCACCACTTCGGCAGGCGACGGTCGCGATCTGGTGCAGGAGACCGTCAGCGCCATCGAACGCATGAGCGCTGATGTACAGAGCACTGCTTCGCTGATCGGTGATCTGGCGAATGAATCCCGTGATATCGGCAAGGTGCTCGACGTGATTCGTGGTCTGGCCGATCAGACCAACCTGCTGGCCCTGAACGCAGCGATTGAAGCGGCGCGTGCCGGTGAAGCGGGTCGTGGTTTTGCGGTGGTGGCAGATGAAGTCCGTGCCCTGGCGCACCGCACCCAGCAGTCGACCAGCGAAATCGAGCGGATGATCGGCAGCATTCAGAGCGGCACCGAACACGCCGTGGATTCGATGCGCAACAGCACCGAGCGCGCCGAGTCGACCCTGAACATCGCCCGTGGTGCCGGCATGTCGCTGGACACCATCAACACCGCCATCGTCGAAATCAACGAGCGCAACCTGGTGATCGCCAGCGCCGCCGAAGAGCAGGCGCAGGTGGCGCGGGAAGTGGATCGCAATCTGGTGAATATTCGTGATTTGTCGGTGCAATCGGCGACTGGCGCGAATCAGACCAGTGCGGCGAGTAATGAACTGTCGCGGTTGGCGCTGGATCTGAACAACATGGTTGGGCGGTTTAGCCTTTAATTTAGTAGATCGAGATCAAAAGCACCCTCACCCCAGCCCTCTCCCAGAGGGAGAGGGGGAAAGGGAGCAGATTGAGGGCCTTTCAGATTTTGAGTTCGGCTCGATATTGCAAGTCGGCGTACCTCGCACAAACACCGCGGTCGGTCCCCTCTCCCTCCGGGAGAGGGCTAGGGTGAGGGCCGCAATCGCCCGCCGAACACAAAACCTGATGCCACACTGAAAAACCTTTTTGACAGCATCACATTTCAACAGGTTAGAATCGCTGGCACGCAGACTGCATGGTCAGTTTGTGCCCGTCTTTACGCTTCTGGAGTACTGCCTTTGAATGCGACGACCATCAACAGCCTGTTCTTGATCGGCGCGTTGCTGGTAGGCGCAAGCATTCTCGTCAGCTCACTTTCTTCCCGTCTCGGCATCCCGATTCTGGTCATCATCCTCGCTGTCGGCATGGCTGCCGGGGTCGATGGCGGCGGGATCATTTTCGATAACTACCCGACGGCCTATCTGGTCGGCAACCTCGCACTGGCGGTGATCCTCCTCGACGGCGGTTTGCGCACGCGGGTGTCGAGTTTCCGCGTGGCGCTATGGCCGGCGTTATCGCTGGCCACGGTCGGGGTGTTGATTACCACTGGCCTGACCGGCATGGCAGCGGCATGGCTGTTCGACCTCAATCTGATTCAGGGCCTGCTGATCGGCGCCATCGTTGGCTCAACCGACGCCGCAGCAGTGTTCTCGCTGCTCGGCGGCAAAGGCCTGAACGAACGGGTCACCGCCACCCTGGAAATCGAATCCGGCAGCAACGACCCGATGGCGGTGTTTCTCACCGTGACCCTGATCGACATGCTCGCCAGCGGCCAGACCGGCCTGCACTGGAGCCTGCTGACCCACCTGATCCGCGAGTTCGGCATCGGCGGCGTGATCGGCCTCGGCGGCGGCTGGCTGATGTTGCAACTGGTCAACCGGATCAATCTGGCCGCCGGCCTGTATCCGATTCTGGTGATCGCCGGCGGTCTGGTGGTGTTCGCCCTGACCAACGCCTTGCACGGCAGCGGCTTCCTCGCCGTTTATCTGTGCGGTCTGGTGATCGGCAACCGCCCGGTGCGCAGCCGTCACGGCATTCTGCACATGCTCGACGGCATGGCATGGCTGGCGCAGATCGGCATGTTCCTGGTGCTCGGCCTGCTGGTGACGCCGCACGATTTGCTGCCGATCGCCCTGCCCGCTCTGGGGCTGGCGCTGTGGATGATTCTGTTTGCGCGACCGCTGTCGGTGATGGTCGGCCTGCTGCCGTTCAAAGCGTTTCATGGCCGCGAGAAAGCCTTTATCTCCTGGGTTGGCCTGCGCGGTGCGGTACCGATCATTCTCGCGGTGTTCCCGCTGATGGCCGGGCTGCCGAATGCGCAGCTGTACTTCAACCTCGCGTTCTTCATCGTGCTGGTGTCGCTGCTGGTGCAGGGCACGAGCCTGCCGTGGGTGGCCAAGCTGTTGAAGGTGACGGTACCGCCGGAGCCCGCGCCGATTTCCCGCGCGGCGCTGGAAGTCCACGTCACCAGCGAATGGGAGCTGTTCGTTTATAAGCTCGGCGCAGAGAAATGGTGCATCGGTTCGCCCCTGCGTGAGCTGAAAATGCCCGAAGGCACACGTATCGCCGCGCTGTTTCGTGGCCAGCAATTGCTCCATCCGTCGGGTAGTACGGTGCTGGAAGTCGATGATTTACTGTGTGTTATCGGCCATGAACACAACCTCGGCGCCCTCGGAAAACTGTTCAGCCAGGCGCCGCAACGTGGCCTCGATCTGCGTTTCTTCGGCGATTTCGTACTCGAAGGAGATGCCCAGCTTAAAGCGGTTGCCGCACTCTATGGCCTGCCGGCCGAGGGTATTGATCCGGACATGACCCTGGGCGCCTTCATCGCGCAGAAAGTCGGTGGTGCGCCCATCGTCGGTGACCAGGTGGAATGGAACAACACCCACTGGACGGTTGCGGTCATGGACGGGAACAAGATCGGCAAAGTGGGCGTCAGATTCCCCGAAGGAAGTCGCCCGGGCCCCGGGCTCTTCCTCTAAACTGCGTCCACTCTCACTTGCTTGACCGGTCTCTATGCCTACCCTGCGCTCCTTTTTCGCCGCGGCCCTGCTGGGCCTGAGTCTCACTGTCGGCCCGCTGTACGCCGCCGAACCACCGTCCAGCGACGCCGTGCAGGCCAGCCTCGACAAGCTCGCCGACAGCAAACTGCCGGATGCCGACAAAAAGGCCCTGCAAACCACCCTGCAGAGCACGCTGACTCAGCTGAACAATCAGCGTGATTACGCACAAAAGCTGATCGACCTCAAACAGCAGCTGGCCACGGCGCCGAAGCAGACGATCGAAAACACTCGCGAACTGACGCGCCTCAAGGCCACGGCGGTCGTGCCGGTGGCACAGCGTTTTCCCAAGGAGTCGATCCAGCAGCTGGAGCAGATCCTGACGGATCGCTCGACCCAGCAAAGTGATCTGCAAAAAGCGCTGGCCGACGCCAACAGTCTGATCATCACTGCCCAGACCCGTCCCGAGCGCGCCCAGGCGGAAATTTCCGCCAGCCAGACGCGCATCCAGCAGATCAACAACATCCTCAAGTCCGGCAAGGACGCCGGCAAGACTGTCAGCAACGAGCAACGCGATCAGTTGAACGCGGAACTGGCAGCGCTGAACGCGCTGATCCCTTTGCGCCGCCAGGAGTTGGCCGGCAACAGCCAGTTGCAGGATCTGGGCAACGCCCAGCATGACCTGCTCTCGGAGAAATCCGACCGCCTCGACCGCGAGATCCAGGAACTGCAAACCCTGATCAACCAGAAGCGTCTGGCGCAGTCGCAGGAAACCGTGACCCAGCAGTCGATCGAAGCGCAGAAGGCCGGCAGCAGCAGCTTGCTCGCCACTGAGAGTTCAGCCAACCTCAAGCTTTCGGACTATCTGCTCAAAAGCACCGACCGCCTCAACGAAGTCACCCAGCAGAACCTGCAGACCAAGCAGCAACTCGACACCCTGACCCAGAGCGATGCCGCCCTCGATGAGCAGATCAACGTGCTCAAGGGCAGCCTGCTGCTGTCGAAGATTCTCTACAAACAGAAGCAAGCTCTGCCACGACTCAAGGTCGATCGTGATCTGGCGGATCAGATCGCCGACATTCGCCTGTATCAGTTCGACGTCAGCCAGCAGCGTGAACTGTTGAGCAATCCGGCGTCCTATGTCGACACCCTGCTGGCCACTCAGCCGCCGGAACAAGTCACCCCGCAGTTGCGCAAAAGCCTGCTGGATCTGGCCAACACCCGCGTTGATCTGCTGGAGCGCCTGAACCGCGAACTGAGCTCGATGCTCAACGAATCGATCACCCTGCAACTCAACCAGAAACAACTGCTGAGCACCGCGCAGAGCCTGCGTGCGACCCTCGATGAGCAAATGTTCTGGATTCCCAGCAACAAGCCGCTGGATCTGGAGTGGATGCGGGGTGTACCGGAGCGTCTGAAACGCCAGGTCGATACACTGCCGTGGGCCTCCAGCCTGAGCGAGCTGACCGACGGCCTGACCCAGCGCCCCTTGCTGTTTCTGCCTCTGGCATTGCTGATCGGCGCACTGCTGTGGCGCCGCAAAAGTCTCTACGGTCGCCTGAACAAGGTTCACCAGGACATCGGCCATTTCAAGCGCGACAGCCAGTGGCACACACCGCAGGCCATTCTGATCAATATTCTGCTGGCGATGCCGGTGGCGCTGGGCCTCGCCTTGTGCGGGCTGGCCTTGCAGATCGACGCGCGCGGCCAGAACGCCAACATGGGCGCAGCGCTCCTGCAGATGGGGCAGGCATGGCTGGTGTTCTACACCGCCTATCGAATCCTCGCGCCCGGCGGTGTGGCCGAATTGCACTTCCGCTGGGAAAAACCCCAGGTCGAATTCCTTCAGGGCTGGGTACGCCGGCTCGGGCTGGTGGTCATGGCGCTGGTGGCCGTGGTGGCGGTCGCCGAATTACAACCGGCGGCGCTCGCCGACGACGTCCTCGGCATGCCAGTGGTGCTGACCTGCTACGCGTTGATGGCATGGCTGCTCAGTCGCTTGCTGATCAGCAGCCCGGCCCACGAAAATGCCTCGCTGTTCCGCAAGGCCGTCGGCGTGATGTTCACCCTGCTGCCGATCGCGCTTTTTGTCGCGGTATGTTTCGGCTACTACTACACCGCGCTGAAACTCAGCGACCGTCTGATCAACACCCTGTACCTGCTGATGTTCTGGCTGGTCATCGAAGCAACATTCGTCCGTGGTCTGAGCGTTGCCGCACGACGCCTGGCCTACCAGCGCGCCCTGGCTAAACGTCAGGCAGCGAAAGAAGCCGGCGACGGCGAAGCGGTGATCGAAGAGCCAACGCTGGACATCGAAAAGGTCAACGAACAGTCCCTGCGCCTGATCCGTCTGGCCCTGCTCGGCGGTTTCATTGCCGCGCTGTACTGGGTCTGGTCGGACCTGATTTCGGTGTTCTCGTACCTCGACAACATCACCCTCTACGAATACACCAGCGGCACCGGCGCCAACATGAGCATGGTGCCGATCAGCATCGGCGACATGCTCGGCGCGCTGATCATCATCGGCATCACCTTCGCCCTCGCGCGCAACTTGCCCGGCCTGCTGGAAGTGTTCGTGCTGTCCAAGCTCAATCTGGCTCAGGGCAGCGCTTATGCGACCACCACGTTGCTGTCCTACGTGATCGCCGGGGTCGGCTTCGTCTCGACCCTGTCGACCCTCGGCGTCAGCTGGGACAAGTTGCAATGGCTGGTGGCGGCGCTGTCGGTCGGCCTCGGTTTCGGCATGCAGGAGATCTTTGCGAACTTCATCTCCGGCATCATGATCCTCTTCGAACGTCCGGTGCGGATCGGTGACACCATCACCATCGGCAACTTGTCGGGCACGGTGAGCAAGATCCGCATCCGCGCCACGACCATCACCGACTTCGACCGCAAGGACATCATTGTCCCGAACAAGACGTTTATTACCGGGCAACTGATCAACTGGTCGCTGACCGACACCATCACCCGCGTCACGCTGAAGCTCGGCGTCGATTACGGCTCGGATCTGGATCTGGTCAAGGAACTGCTGCTCAAGGCTGCCCGGGAAAACCCGCGCGTGCTCAAGGAACCTGAGCCGCATGTGTACTTCCTCAACTTCGGCGAAAGCACCCTCGACCACGAGTTGCGCATGCACGTGCGCGACCTCGGTGACCGCAATCCGGTGCTCGATGAGGTCAACCGCTTCATCAACCGCGAGTTCAAGAAGCAGCACATCAACATCTCGTTCCGCCAGATGGAGGTTTACCTGAAGAACCTGCACGGTCAGGAATACAAGATGGTGCCGATCGAGCCGGAAACCAAAACCATCGTGCCGATCGCCGACGATCAGAAACCGCTGCAAGAGCCGCCGCCGGCCAAACTCGACTAACCGGTCTAATCCCAGCAGAATGCTCGGACATTCTGCTGGAGCCGGCCCTTGAAAGCCCTCGACGAACTGACCTTCGATAATCGCTTCGCCCGCCTGGGCGATGCGTTCTCTGCTCACGTGCTGCCCGAGCCGATCGACAATCCGCGTCTGGTCGTGGCGAGCCCGGCGGCGCTGGCCTTGCTGGATCTCGACCCGGCGACCGCCGAAACCAACGAATTTGCCGAACTGTTTGGCGGCCACAAGCTGTGGGCCGATGCCGAACCGCGGGCAATGGTCTATTCCGGGCATCAGTTCGGCGGCTACACGCCGCAATTGGGTGACGGTCGTGGCTTGCTGCTCGGCGAGGTGTACAACGCGGCCGGCGAGCATTGGGACCTGCACCTGAAGGGTGCCGGGCAGACGCCGTTTTCGCGCATGGGCGATGGCCGTGCGGTGCTGCGTTCGTCGATCCGCGAGTTCCTTGCTTCCGAGGCGCTATACGCGCTGAACATCCCTTCGTCGCGCGCTGCGTGCGTGATCGGCTCCGACACCCCGGTCTGGCGCGAAAAGCAGGAACGCGCAGCGATGGTCCTGCGTCTGGCGCCAAGCCATATCCGCTTCGGCCACTTCGAATATTTCTACTACACCAAACGCCCCGAGCAGCAAAAGCAGCTGGGCGAGCACGTGTTGGCCATGCACTTCCCCGAGTGCCTGGAGCAACCGGAACCGTATCTGGCGATGTTCCATGAAATCGTCGAGCGCAACGCCGAGCTGATCGCCAAATGGCAGGCCTACGGCTTCTGCCACGGCGTAATGAACACCGACAACATGTCGATCCTCGGCATCACCTTCGACTTCGGCCCGTTTGCCTTCCTCGACGATTTCGACGCCAACTTCATCTGCAATCACTCGGACGATCAGGGGCGCTACTCGTTCAGCAATCAGGTGCCGGTTGGCCAATGGAACCTCAGTGCATTGGCTCAGGCACTGACGCCGTTCATCAGCGTCGAAGCCCTGCGCGAAACTCTCGACTTGTATTTGCCATTGTTTCAGGCGCATTACCTTGACCTGATGCGCCGGCGTCTTGGCTTCACCACGGCCGAGGACGATGACCAGAAGCTGCTTGAAGACCTGCTGCAACTGATGCAGAACAGCGGCGTCGATTACACCCTGTTCTTCCGCCGACTTGGCGAAGAATCAGCCGAGCAGGCCGTCGCCCGTTTGCGCGACGATTTCGTCGACATCAAGGGTTTCGACGCTTGGGGCGAACGCTACGTCGCCCGGGTTGCCCGCGATGGTGACACCGATCAGGAACAGCGCCGCATCCGCATGCACGCGGTCAATCCGCTGTACATCCTGCGCAATTATCTGGCGCAAAAAGCCATCGATGCAGCTGAGCAAGGGGATTACTCGGAGGTACGCCGGCTGCACGCGGTGCTGAGCAAACCGTTTGAACAGCAGCCGGGGATGGAAGGTTATGCCGAGCGGCCGCCGGAGTGGGGCAAGCATTTGGAGATCAGTTGTTCTTCCTGAGTGCCAACGCCTCATCTTGATAAACAGTTCGTACGGCTCCAGATAAGTCGTACGAAACGCTGAACGCCAACGAGCCGAATATGACCAACCCACTCCTCATCCCCTGCCCCTCCTGCAACGGCCTCAACCGCATCCCCGCCGAGCGCCTTGCGGATCAGCCAAAATGCGGCCGCTGCAAATCCGCCGTATTGCTGAGCAATCCCTTCGAACTCAAGCAAGGCGATTACGCCAGCCAGATCAAGGGCGATTTGCCGTTGCTGGTGGATGTCTGGGCGGAGTGGTGCGGGCCGTGCAAGTCGTTTGCGCCGGTGTTCGAGCAGGCGGCGGCGCAGCTGGCCGGCAAGTGCCGCTTGGCCAAACTCGACAGCGAGGCGAATCAGCAGTTGTCGGCGCAGTTGGGGATTCGCTCGATTCCGAGTCTGATTCTGTTCAAGAACGGCAAGGAAGTGGCACGGCAGAGTGGTGCGTTTCCGCTGCCGCAATTGATGGCGTGGCTGCGTAGCCAGGGTATCTGACCCACCGCCAAACAATGTAGGAGTGAGCCTGCTCGCGATAGCGTCCTGTCAGCCAACACTTGAGTGACTGAAAGGAAGCTATCGCGAGCAGGCTCACTCCTACAGGGGATCTGCGTAGCTCAAGAGATCAGTGATCTTCGAGCAGATTGTGCAACTCGACGAACTGCTGGGTCAGCTTATGTCGCGGGTCGAGGTGGATCAGCGGCATGCTGGCCTGGTGCGATTCACGCATGCGCACCGAACTGGTCAGGTACACCGGCAATACCGGCAAACCTTCGGCAATCAACTCATCAAGAATCTGCTGCGGCAGGCTCGCCCGGGCCTGAAACTGGTTGACCACGATACCTTCGACTTCCAGACCTTCGTTGTGGTCTTCCTTCAGCTCTTCGATTTCCGCGATCAGGCCGTACAGAGCCTGACGGGAGAAGCTGTCGCAGTCGAAGGGAATCAATACCCGATCAGCGGCAATCAACGCCGATACTGCATAGAAATTCAAGGCTGGCGGGGTATCGAGGTAAATCCGGTCGTAATCCTCGGACAACTCATCGAGCAACTTACGCAACTTGTTGATCTTGTGCTTGGCCTCGAGCTTGGGCTGCAAATCAGCCAGCTCGGCCGTCGCGGTGATGATGTGCAGGTTGTCGAACGGCGTTTCGTAGATATCCGCCTGATTCTTCTTCGAGAACGGCCCCGAAGACAGCGTCTGCTTGAAGAAGTCGGCAATGCCCATCGGGATGTCGTTGCCGGTGAGCCCGGTCAGATACTGAGTGGAGTTGGCCTGGGCATCGAGATCGACCAACAGCGTGCGATAACCCTCGCTCGCGCTGACGGCCGCCAGATTGCAGGCAATGCTCGACTTGCCTACGCCACCTTTCTGATTGAACACCACGCGCCGCATGACCAAACCTCCGTGTATCAAAGAATGACCGAGTGTAGATGCGCTCGACCTCGCTTCGCTACCTTCACGGACACGGACTACAAAGTCAGGTGCAAATATCCGCGGACAGATAGGGCAATCGCCGCCATTGATCGCCGAGATTCCCGACAGACAAGCCGCTCACGATCTGGATAATGGCCAAGTGACAGTTTTCTTGCGGACCACTCGGTACATTTCGTTGCGCAAAATGTAACCAGCATTTGCTACACACTCGTCGCACCGGGATAATGCGCGCCACCCGGCGCCAAGCGCCACGTCGCGCCTGCCGCAGCTCTGGCCACTCAACGCGTCAACAAATGCCCGCAGGGGCGGGATGAATGTCCGTGATCAACTTCAACATCGCCCAATGGCGCGCGTGGGCTCCCGGGCTCGACAGCGTGGACGCCTGGCAGGCCTGGAGCCGACAACCGGTCTTACTCCAGAGCAGCGATGCCGCGCCCGATGTGTCGTTTTTGCCGGCCATGCAGCGCCGTCGCCTCAGTCGATTGGCACGGATGGCATTCAGTGTTGGCTGGCCCCTGGCCGACGGGCGGGACAATCTGCCGCTGGTGTTTGTCTCGCGCCACGGCGAAACCCCGCGTACCTACGAGATCCTCACCGATCTGGCCAACGAACAGCCCCTGTCGCCGACGCAGTTCAGTTTGTCGGTACACAACGCGATTATCGGCCTGTGGTCGATCATGCGCGGCGAGACCAGCGAAATGACTGCCCTCGCCGCTGCCGGCGACGGTCTCGAACACGGCATGCTCGAAGCTGCAGCCCTGCTCAATGAAGGCGCCCCGGCGGTGTTGCTGGTGATCACCGAAGAACAACCGCCCGAAGCGTATTCGGCGTGGATCGACGACGTGCCGTTTCCTTACGCGCTCGGCCTTTTGCTCACCCCCGGTACCGACTGGCGGCTGACCCTGAACAGCACCACAGAAACACGGTCAAAAGCGCACTGGCCGCACGCGCTCAACTTGCTGCGAACCCTGCTCGGCCAGCAACCCCATTGCCAACATGCCTGGAAAAATCGCGTATGGACCTGGCAACGCAACCCGTGACCGAGAAAAACCGCGACGCCTATTACTGGCGCTTGCTGGCTACCGCTGCAAGCTTCGCCCTGTTCGGGCTGGGCGGACTGTGCCTGCGCGTGCTGGTGTTTCCGCTGCTCGGATGCCTGCCGGGTGATGCGCTGAAACATCGGCAGCGCGCGCGGCAGACCGTCAGTCGGCTGTTCTGGTTTTTCGTCCGGTTCATGGCCCGTACCGGCGTGCTGACCTATGACATTCAAGGGGCTGAACGTCTTGGCCGCCCCGGACAGATGATCATCGCCAATCACCCGTCGTTGATCGACGTGGTGTTCCTGATCGGTCTGGTGCGCCAGGCCAATTGCGTGGTGAAGAAAAGCCTGTGGGAAAACCCCTTCACTCGTGGCCCGCTGCGCAGCACCGAATACATCAGCAACGACGGCAGCATGGACATGCTCGATGCCGCCGCCCAATCCCTGCAAAACGGCCAGACCCTGATCATCTTTCCCGAAGGCACGCGCACCCAGCCCGGTCAGGCGCCGGCCTTTCATCGGGGCGCCGCAGCGATTGCCCTGCGCGGTGCGAAAATCCTCACGCCGGTGATCATCAAGGTCAGCCCGACCACGCTGACCAAAGCCGAACCCTGGTATCGGATCCCCAGCCGCCGCGTGCACTTCAGTTTTCGCGTCGGCGCCGATATAGACCCACAAGCCTTCGCCGCGCAGGGGCCAGCCCCGCAAGCCTCGCGCAAGCTCAACGATTATTTGCACACCTACTTTATTAAGGAGCTCGCCGAAGATGAGCGATCTGAATCGTGACATCAAACTGCTGATCATCGACGCCCTCGGCCTCGAAGACATCAGTGTCGACGACATTGGCGACGAGCAGACGCTGTTCGGCGAAGGCCTGGGTCTGGATTCCGTCGACGCGCTGGAACTGGGTCTGGCGATCCAGAAAAAATACGGCATCAAGATCGACGCCGACGCCAAAGACACCCGTAACCACTTCACCAACGTGGCGAGCCTTGCGGCGTTCGTCACGGCAAAACAGGCAGCTTGAGACCGGACCATGCAAACTCGTGACGATATTTTCAACACCCTGCGCGATGCCTTGGTCGAGCTGTTCGAACTGGATCCGGCCCGTGTCAGCCTGGAATCCAATCTGTACCAGGATCTGGAAATCGACAGCATCGACGCAGTCGATCTGATCGATCACATCAAGCGCCAGACCGGCAAGAAAATCGCCGCCGAAGAGTTCAAATCGGTGCGCACGGTCGGTGACGTGGTCGAGGCGGTCTACCGTCTCGTTCAACCGGCCGCATGAGCCGACTGATCGGCCTCGGCCTGCTGCTGGCCGGTCTGCTGTACCCCTTTGCGGTGTATTTCGGCATGGAGCATTTTGCTCCGTGGCAGTTCGGCCTGCTGCTGGGCAGCCTGTGGCTGGCACGGGCGCTGACCGGCGAGCGCAAACCCGGCAGCCTGTGGATGGCTGGCGTGGCCATTGTGTTCTGCCTGCTGCTGGCGCTGTTCGACAGCCCGCTGTTGCTGCGCTGGTACCCGGTGCTGATCAGCGGCTTCATGCTGGTGCTGTTCAGCCTGAGCCTGAAATACGGCCCGCCGATGGTCGAGCGCCTGGCGCGGTTGCGTGAGCCAGAGCTACCGGACATCGCGATCCGCTATACGCGCAAGGTCACGGTGGCCTGGAGCGTGTTTTTCTTCTGCAACGGTTTGTGCGCCGCCCTCCTGACCCTGTGGGCGCCGCTGAATTGGTGGATGTTGTACACCGGCCTGATCTCCTATGGATTGATCGGCCTGATGTTTGCCATTGAATGGCTGATACGACAACGGGTAAGAGGCCGTACATGAACTGGATAAAACTTGAGCAGTTGCTGCTCAAGGCTGTGCCGGCGCGGGCGATCAGCCACGCACCGGCGCTCGAACACGCGCAACTGTGCGAACAGGCGATGAGCGTTGCCGCCGGCCTGCAAGTTCAAGGCGTGAAGCGCATGGCTGTGCACCTGGAAGATGCCGCCGAACTGGCCATCGCATTGCTGGGCGCATGGCGTGCAGGCGTGAGTGTTCTGCTGCCTTCGGATCTGCAAGCGCAAACCCGCCAGCGCTGGTCGGGCGAAGTCGACCTGTGGCTGACGGATCAGGCCGATGACGCGCAACTGAGCGACTTTAAACATCCGCCGTTGCCCGGCGCCGAACTGGATCTCGACCAGTGCCGTCTGAGCCTGTGCACGTCCGGCTCCAGCGGCGAGCCCAAGCGCATCGACAAAACCCTGCTCCAACTGGCCAATGAAGTCGAAGCGCTGGAGCAACTGTGGGGCGCGGATCTCGGGGAGGCCTGCATCATCGGTAGCGTCGCTACTCAACATATTTACGGATTGCTGTTTCGCGTGCTGTGGCCGCTGTGCGCCGGGCGCCCGTTCGTGCGCAAGCAACTGGCGTTTCCCGAGGACTTGCAGCGTGCCAGCCGCGAACATCAGTGCTTCGCCTGGATCGCCAGCCCGGCGTTGCTCAAACGCATGGGTGACAACCTCGACTGGCCGGCCCTCAGCGCCGTGCGCCGGGTGTTTTCCTCCGGTGGCGCGTTGCCGCTTGAGGCTGCGCAGAGCCTGCAACAACGTTTGCAGCAATGGCCGACGGAAATCCTCGGCAGTTCGGAAACCGGTGGCATTGCCTGGCGTCAGGGCGAACAACTGTGGCAACCGTTCGCCGGTGTCCAATTGAACCAGGATAACGACGGCGCTCTACTGATTGCTTCACCTTACCTGCCTGCCGGACACGTCGAGCACACCGCTGATGCAGCGCGCATCGCCGCCGATGGTCGTTTCGAACTGTTGGGGCGGCTGGACCGGATCGTCAAACTCGAAGAGAAACGCATCTCGCTGCCGATGCTCGAACAGGCCCTGGTTGCTCACGATTGGGTCAACGAAGCGCGCTTGGGCGTAGTCCAGGAAAATCGCGCTTCGCTCGGTGCGCTGCTGGTGCTCAGCGAGTCAGGTCTGTTTGCCCTGCGTGAACATGGTCGCCGCAGTCTGACCGAAACCCTGCGCCAGCATTTGCACCAACACTGTGAGGCTTTGGCTTTGCCTCGACGTTGGCGGCTGGTGCGGCAATTGCCTTTGAACAGTCAAGGCAAGCTGCCGCAGGCCGACGTTGAAGCGCTGTTGATGGCGCCGCGACCGAAAGCGCCGGAAGTGTTGGAACAGGTCGAAACTGAGGGTGAATGGAGTCTGCAGTTGAGCGTGCCGCCGGATCTGGCTTATTTCAGCGGCCACTTCCCTAAAGCCCCGGTATTGCCCGGCGTGGTGCAGGTGGAATGGGCGCTGAACCTTGGGCGGCAGTTGCTGAATCTGACCGGCCCGTTTGCCGGGATGGAAGTGCTGAAGTTCCAGCAACTGGTTCGGCCCGGTGATGAAATCCAGTTGCACCTGCGGTTCGACCCGGAGCGGCGCAAGTTGTATTTTGCCTATCGCAATGACACGGCGACCTGCTCCAGTGGGCGGATTCTTTTGGGCGTAGAGCATGATTGACCTTGGTGAGTGCTGCGCACTCAATCGCGAGCAGGCTCACTCCTACAGGGATTACCGATATGCATAATCCTTGTGCAGTGATCCCGGTTTATAACCACGAAACTGCCATAGGTACTGTGGTCGATGCTCTGCTCGCGCAAAATCTGCCGTGCATTCTGGTGGATGACGCCAGCACCCAGTCCTGCGCCAAGGTGCTCGACGGTTTGGCGGAACGCGACAACGTGCATCTGGTGCGCCTGACCGCCAATCAAGGCAAGGGCGGCGCGGTGATGACTGGCCTGCACGAAGCCGCGCTGCTGGGCTTCACCCATGCATTGCAGGTCGACGCCGACGGCCAGCACGACTTGCAAGACGTCGCCCGTTTCGTCGACGAGTCCCGCGCTCATCCCGAGGCGATGATCTGCGGTTATCCGCTGTTCGACGAGAGCGTGCCGAAAGGCCGTTTGTACGCGCGCTACCTGACCCACGTGATGGTCTGGATCAACACGCTGTCGCTGCAGATCCGCGATTCGATGTGCGGCTTTCGTGTCTATCCGTTGGCGCCGACGCTGGCAGTGATTGATTCGGCGAAAGTCGGCAAGCGCATGGATTTCGACTCGGACATTCTCGTGCGCCTGTCGTGGCGCAATCAGCCGATGCGCTGGCTGCAAACCAGCGTGCATTACCCGCTGGACGGTGTGTCGCACTTCCGCCTATTCCACGACAACGCGCTGATTTCCGGCATGCACACACGGCTGTTTCTTGGCATGTTGCTGCGCTTCCCGGTGATCCTCTGGCGGCGGTGGCGAACATGACCAGCGAGACCGACAAGAAGCACTGGGCCGACCGCGAAGAACGCGGCAGTTTCCTGCTGATGAAATTCACCGCGTTCGCCGCCAAGGTCCTCGGGCGACGCCTGCTCAGCCCGTTGCTGTACGGCATCGTCCTGTACTTTTTCCTGTTCGGCCGCACCGCACGGCGCAGTGCCTGGCAATACCAGCAACGCCTGGCCGCATGGAGCCAGCGCGACGCGTTGCGCCCGACGCATTGGCGGGTGTTCGGTCAGTTCATGGCCTTCGCCGATTCGATGCTCGACAAGCTTGACGTGTGGAACGGCAAGCTGCGCATCGAGCAGATCGAAATCATTGACCCGGCGCTGCTGCGCAATCAGTTGCGCGGCAGTCGCGGGCAACTGCTGGTCGGTGCGCACTTGGGCAACCTCGAAGTCTGCCGCGCACTGGCGGAGATCGGCGAAAAGGTCACCATGAACGTGCTGGTACACACCAAGCACGCCGAGCAATTCAACCGTTTGCTGGGCGAGGCTGGAGCGACCAATCTGCGCCTGATTCAGGTCAGCGAACTCGACCCGGTGATCATGCTGCAACTGCACGAACGGCTGGAGCGCGGCGAGTGGCTGGCGATTGCCGGCGACCGCGTGCCGCTGCACGGCGGGCGAAGCGTCACCGTCGATTTTCTCGGCCATCCGGCGCCATTCCCGCAAGGGCCGTGGCTGCTCGCCGGTCTGCTGAAATGCCCGGTCAATCTGCTGATGTGCCTCAAGCAGCCGGACGGTCACTATCGCCTGACCCTCGAACCCTTTGCCGATGCCGTGGTGTGGAAGCGCAGCGAGCGCGAGCAGGTCATTCATCAGTGGGCCACCCGCTATGCGCAGCGCCTGAGTCACTATTGCCTCGAAGCGCCGCAACAATGGTTCAACTTTTACCCTTTCTGGAAGACCGATGACGACGCCAACCCATGAGCCGGTAACCTTCGGCGAACGCCCTTTGCGCATCGAAGACGTGCTGGCCCTGGCCAACCGTCAGGCGCCCGTGCAGTTGCAGAGCGACGCCGATTACCGCGAGCGCATCGCCAAAGGCGCGCGGTTTCTCGATTCGCTGCTGGACAAGGAAGGCGTGATCTATGGCGTGACCACCGGTTACGGCGATTCCTGCGTGGTCGCGGTGCCGCTGCATCACGTCGAAGCGTTGCCGCGTCACCTCTACACCTTCCACGGCTGCGGACTGGGCAAACTGCTTGATGCGCAAGCCACCCGCGCGGTGCTGGCGGCGCGTTTGCAGTCGCTGTGCCACGGCGTTTCCGGGGTACGCGTGGAATTGCTGGAGCGTCTGCACGCGTTTCTCGAATACGACATCCTGCCGCTGATTCCTGAAGAAGGTTCGGTCGGCGCCAGCGGTGATCTGACGCCGCTGTCTTACGTCGCCGCGACCTTGTCCGGCGAGCGTGAAGTGATGTTCCGTGGCGAACGCCGTCAGTCTGCCGATGTACATCGCGAACTCGGCTGGGTACCGCTGGTGCTGCGCCCGAAAGAAGCGCTGGCACTGATGAACGGCACCGCGGTGATGACCGGCCTCGCCTGCCTCGCCTTCGCGCGTGCCGACTATCTGCTGCAACTGGCCACGCGCATCACCGCGCTCAATGTGGTCGCACTGCAAGGCAACCCGGAACACTTCGACGAGCGCCTGTTCGCCGCCAAACCGCATCCGGGGCAAATGCAGGTCGCCGCATGGCTGCGCAAGGATCTGGCGATCGACGCACCGACCGCGCCGCTGCATCGATTGCAGGATCGCTATTCGCTGCGTTGCGCCCCGCATGTCCTCGGCGTGTTGGCCGACAGCCTGAACTGGCTGCGTTCGTTCATCGAAACCGAATTGAACAGCGCCAACGACAACCCGATCATCGACGCCGAAGCCGAGCGCGTTTTGCACGGTGGGCACTTCTACGGCGGCCACATCGCGTTCGCCATGGACAGCCTGAAAAACCTCGTGGCCAACGTCGCTGACCTGCTGGACCGCCAGCTCGCCTTGCTGGTGGACGAACGTTACAACCACGGTCTGCCGAGCAATCTCTCCGGCGCGCCGGCGGATCGCGCGATGATCAACCACGGCTTCAAAGCCGTGCAGATCGGCACCAGCGCCTGGACCGCCGAAGCATTGAAAAACACCATGCCGGCCAGCGTCTTCTCGCGCTCCACCGAGTGCCACAACCAGGACAAGGTGAGCATGGGCACCATCGCTGCTCGCGATGCGATCCGCGTGCTGGAGCTGACCGAACAAGTCGCTGCCGCCACCCTGCTCGCCGCCAATCAAGGCGTGTGGCTGCGCGGTCAGACCGAAGATGCGCGACCACTGCCGCCGTCGCTGGCAGCGATGCACGAAGAGCTGGCCAAGGACTTCCCGCCAGTCATCGAAGACCGCGCACTGGAAGGCGAACTGCGCCTGTGCCTGCAACGCATCGCTGCGCAACACTGGAGGCTGCATGCGTAGCGCCGGAGTGCTTCACGCCGACACCGAAATCCTCGTGCCGTTTTTCGACGTCGATACCATGCACGTCGTCTGGCACGGCCATTACGTCAAATACCTCGAAGTGGCGCGTTGCGCGCTGCTGGACAAGATCGGCCACAACTACACGCAGATGCTCGAGTCCGGGTTCGCCTGGCCGATCATCGACCTGCAACTGCGCTACGTGCGTGGCGCGGTGTTTGGTCAGCGCCTGAACGTGCGCGCCAGTCTGGTCGAGTGGGAAAACCGGCTGAAGATCAATTACCTGATCACCGACCTGCAAACCGGCGAGCGCCTGACCCGCGCCAGCTCGGTGCAGGTCGCCGTTGAAGTGAGCAGCCGCGAGATGCAACTGGCTTCGCCGAAAGTCTTCACCGATGCTGTGGAAAGGATGCTGCGATGAACCTGATATTCAGAAGCCTTGGCGCAGTGGCGCTGCTGGCCGTGTCGTCGCTGGCCAACGCCTTCGACCTGCAACAACTCAGCGCGCAACTGGCGAAACCGGACGTGATCCACGGCCAGTTCATCCAGGAAAAACACCTGCGCGCCCTGCCCCAGCCACTGATCAGCAAGGGCAGCTTCGTTCTGGCAAAAAACCACGGCCTGCTCTGGCTGCTGAAAACCCCGCTGAAGCAGGATTACCGCATCACCGCCAAAGGCATCGCCCGGCGTGACGACAACGGCTGGCAACTGCTGCCGAACAAGAGTGCCGGTGCCGAGCAGAACCGCTTGTTCCTCGCCGTACTGCAAGGTGACAGCAGCGGCCTGCAACGGGATTTCGAACTGGCGCTGAGCGGCGATGCACAGCAGTGGAAACTCACCCTGACCCCACGCTCGCTGCTGCTCAAGCAAGTGTTCAAGCAGATCAATATCGACGGCGGCGCGCTGGTGCAGACCATCGAACTGCTGGAAACCCAAGGCGACAGCACCGTGCTGCGCATGCAGGACAGCACCGCCGGGCAACCATTGAGCGAAGCGGAGCAACATGACTTTGCCGAGTGAACGCAGGCTGCCCTGGCTGTTTCTGATCCTGCTGCTGGCGGTCGTCGCGCTGGCCGGTTGGCAATGGCGCGACGGTGCGCCGCTATCAGCGAACCTGATGGCGCTGGTGCCCGGCACCCACCCCGACGCCCTTGAACAGCGCGCCGAGCAGCGTATGCAGGAACCGCTCAACCGCGAAATGCTGGTGCTGGTCGGCCACGCCGATCGCCAGCAAGCGGTCACCATGGCGCAGACCCTGGGCGAGCAATGGCAGGCCAGCGGTCTGTTCGAGAAAGTGCAGTGGAACCTGCAAGCGGATCTCCCCGCCCTGCGCACGCAACTGCTGCAAGGGCGGCTGGCGATGCTTTCGGCGGACGACCGGCAATTGCTGATCGAACACCCCGACGCATTCATTCAGCAACGCGTACAGGCCCTGTTCGACCCGTTCAGCGGCTTCAGTCTGGTGCCGAGTCAGGACGATTGGCTGGGCCTGACCGGGCGCATCCAGAACAGCCAGCCGCAGCACGGCTCGGTGCAACTGGACATCGGCAGCGGCGCGTTGATTGCCGATGCCGACGGCAAGAGCTGGGTGCTGCTGCGAGCGCGCACCACCGGCAATGCCTTCGACATGAACCTGCCACTGCAAGTCGCGGCACTGCTGCAACACAGCCGTGATCAAGCCGCGAAATCCGACGTGCAACTGCTCGCCGCCAGCGGCTTGCTGTACGCGGCCAATGGTCAGCAGCAAGCCACTCGCGAAATGACCTGGGTCGGCGGCGGCGCCACCGTCGGCATTCTGTTGCTGCTGTTGCTCGCTTTCCGCCGCTGGCGCGTGTTGCTGGCGTTTGTGCCGGTGTTGGTCGGCATGCTGTTCGGCGCGGTGGCCTGTGTGGCGCTGTTCGGCCATATGCATGTGATGACATTGGTGCTCGGTTCCAGCCTGATCGGCGTGGCCGTGGATTACCCGCTGCACTATTTGTCGAAGAGCTGGAGCCTGAAGCCGTGGCGCAGTTGGCCAGCCTTGCGCCTGACCTTGTCCGGACTGACCCTGAGCCTGATCACCAGCGCCATCGGTTATCTGGCGCTGGCGTGGACGCCGTTCCCGGCACTGACGCAAATCGCCGTGTTCTCTGCCGCCGGCCTGCTCGGTGCTTATCTGTCGGCGGTGTGCCTGTTGCCGGCGCTGCTGAAAAACGTCGAACTGCGCCCCGCGCAATGGCCGCTGCAGCTGGCCGAGCGCATGGTCAACCTGCGCGAGAAACTCCTTGATCGCGTACGCACGCCGGTGTTGCTGGCGCTGCTGATCGCCTTTTGTGTGGGCGGTCTGGTGCAGCTGCAAAGCAAGAATGACATCCGCCAATGGGTCGGCGCACCGCAACAGCTGACCGACGAAGCGCAGGCCATCGCGCGTATCACCGGCTATCAGCCGACCAGCCAGTTTTTCCTCGTGCGCGCCGACAATCAGCAGCAATTGCTCGAGCGGCAGGCCGCGCTGAGCGAGCGTCTGCAGCAACTGGTCAACCTCGACAAGCTGCAAGGTTATCTGGCCCTCGATCAATTGGTCAGCCCGCCGAACCAGCAAGAACAGGTGCGCGAGGCGCTGAACAAACTGCCGCAATACTGGCAGCCACTGCTAGACCTCGGTGTACCGCTCGCCACCCTGCAAAGCGAACTGCAACAGCTGCAGACCGTGCCCGCTGAAGACATCGACGCGGCATTGGCCGGTCCCCTTGGCGAGCCTTATCGCACACTCTGGCTCGGCCCGAGCGAAGATGGCGTGGCGGCGATGACCAGCCTGCAAGGCTTGAACAACCCGGCGCTGCTACGGGTGCAGGCGCTGGATTTGCCGGGGGTGATGCTGGTCGATCGCCTTGGCGAATTGAATGAAGTGTTTGCGGCAACGCAAATCAGCGCTGCTGAACTGAAGCTCGCCTCCTGCGTGTTGATCGTGCTGGTGCTGATGCTGCCGTTCGGTCTCGGCGGCGCGCTGCGTATTGTCGCCCTGCCGTTGCTCGCAGCACTGTGCAGTCTGGCCAGCCTTGGCTGGCTCGGTCAGCCGCTGACCCTGTTCAGCCTGTTCGGCCTGCTGCTGGTGACGGCAATCAGCGTCGATTACGCGATTCTCATGCGTGAACAGGTCGGCGGTGCGGCGGTGAGCCTGCTCGGCACCTTGCTGGCCGCTGTGACGACATGGTTGTCGTTTGGTTTGCTGGCGGTTTCCAGCACACCGGCGGTGAGCAATTTCGGGCTGTCGGTGAGCCTCGGTCTGGCCTTCAGCTTCATGCTCGCACCGTGGGCCGGACGTCACGAACACACCGCGACAGTCGCGGAGCCAGCGGCATGATGGTCGTCGGTTTCTGGCTGCTGGCCTTGGCGTTGTTCGCCGTGGCCACACGCATTGGCCGCCACTTCGGCCTGATCCCGATTGTCAGCCAGTTGCTGCTGGCGAGCTTCGGCTTGCCGCTGCTGATGTACTTCTGGATCGAGCCGGGCTGGCAGCTCAGTGGCGCCGAACTGATCGCGCCGGACTGGCTGAAAAACCTCTACAGCCTGAGCTTTGCCTTGCTGCTCGGGCATATCCTCAGCGATGTGATTGATCTGAAACTCGATCGCCAGAGCGTGAAAATCGCCGTGCCGAGTTTCCTCGTGCCGTTCGCCTGTGGTCTTGCCGCTGCGTATTGGCTACTGCCGACGCAACCGTGGCTCAACTCGCTGGCCATCGGTCTGGTGTTCGCAATTACCGCGATCCCGGTGCTGTACCTGTATCTGCGCCACATCGAATATCCGCCGGCCGCCACGCGCCGACTGGTGCAGACCGCGATCCTCATTGATCTGACCTGCTGGACATTGTTCGGCCTCGCTCAGGGCAGTCTGCACCTGAGCAGTCTGTTGTTGCCGCTGGGCCTCGCCTGTGTGCCGCTGTTGTTGCGCGTCATCGGCGTACGCCGACCACTGACCTACAGCCTCGGTTTTTTCGCGTTGTTGGTGATGGCCGAGCATTACAAACTCAACGCGCTGATCTTCGGCATCGGCTATCTGCTATGCATGGCCGCGCTGAAAGTGCCATTGGTGCTGCCATTGCCGGCGCGCTGGATGAGCCGTTTGCAGACGTGGCTGGCGATTCCGCTGATTCTGACGTTCGGCATCGTGCAGATCGACGTGCACAGCGCCCTCTCCAGCCTGGGTCCGCTGCAATGGGCGGCGCTGCTGCTGTTGCCGATTGCCAGTAAACTGCTCGGCAACTGGCTCGGCCTCGGCTGGGCCGGCGCCTCGTTCGAAGGCGCCAGCCGCTGGCGCGAAAGCGTGCTGCTGAACATTCGTGGCCTCAGCGAAATCGTCTTTCTCAATCTGCTCTTGCAACAACAGCTCATCACCCCGGCGCTGTACTTCGCGCTGATGCTGATGGGCCTGATCGCGACGCTGCTACCGGCCCTGATCGGCCTGCATCGCGCGCCTTTGCATCTGCAACATCCTTTGTCCCGGAGCTCACGTGCCAATCGTTGAAATGGAATCCCGTCAGGTCGTGATCATCGGCGCCGGCCCGTCCGGCGCTATCGCAGCGGCGTTGCTCAAGCGCAAGGGCCACGATGTGCTGGTGCTCGAGCGCCAGCACTTTCCACGCTTTTCCATCGGCGAAAGCCTGCTCAGCCATTGCCTGGATTTCGTCGAAGAGGCTGGCATGCTCGACGCCGTCAACGCCGCCGGCTTCCAGCGCAAGACCGGCGCCGCATTCGCCTGGGGCGAGCGTTACAGCGCCTTCGATTTCGGTGACACCTTTACCGGCGGCAAACCGACCACGTTTCAGGTGCAACGCGCCGATTTCGACAAACTGCTAGCCGATCAAGCGGCGCTGCAGGGCGCGGAAATCCGCTACGGCGATGCCATCGTCAGCGTCGATTTCGAGCGGACAAAACCGTTGCTCGACGTACGCCGCGAGGACGGCAGTGAGTACCGCGTCGAAGCGGATTTCGTCCTCGATGCGAGCGGCTATGGCCGTGTCCTGTCGCGACTGCTGGATCTGGAAGCACCGTCGAATTTTCCCGTGCGCCAAGCGGTGTTCACCCACGTAGAGGATCACATCGACAACCCGGCATTCGACCGCGAAAAAATTCTCGTCACCACCCATCCTGAGCATCGCGACATCTGGTTCTGGACGATCCCGTTCAGCAACGGACGTTGCTCGGTGGGTGTGGTCGCGGCCGAGGAACATTTCAAGGATCGCGACAGCGATCTGGATGCCTGCCTGCGCGGTTTCATCGCCGAAACCCCGAGCCTTGCCGGCGTACTCGACAATGCTGTGTGGGACACCCCGGCGCGCACCCTCGGCGGTTACGCCGCCAACGTGAAAACCCTGCACGGTCCAGGCTTCGCGCTGCTCGGCAACGCGGCGGAATTTCTCGACCCGGTGTTCTCCTCCGGCGTGACCATCGCCATGCGCTCGGCGAGCATGGCGGCAGCGGTTTTGCACCGTCAGTTGCAGGGCGAAACCGTCGACTGGCAAAGCGAATTCGCCGAGCCGCTCAAGCGCGGCGTCGACACCTTCCGCTGCTACGTCGAGGGCTGGTACGCCGGCACCTTTCAGGACGTGATTTTCTATGAAGACAGTCAGGCGGAAATCCGTCGGATGATCTGTTCGATCCTCGCCGGCTACGCCTGGGACGAGCGCAACCCGTTCGTCAGCGAGGCGCGCCGCCGCTTGAAGATGATTTCCGAACTCTGTGCAAAGGACGCCACATGAATTACTTGAGCGACAGCTACGTCGAGGAAACCCGTTTCGGTTTCTGGTTCCTGCGCAGCCACACCTGGCAGCACCATGTGCTGCGGGTGGCGATCAATGATTTGCGCGGGTTGTTCAGTGACGCCCTGCCGGAAAATCCGGTGCTGCTGGATGCCGGTTGCGGTCAGGGCAAGTCGTTCGGTCACCTGCGCCAGACCTTTGCGCCACAACGTCTGATCGGCATCGACGCCGACCCGCACAGCCTTGAATTGAGCGGCGAAGAAGCGGCGCGTCTGGGTCTGGACGTTGAACTGATCGGCAGCGATTGCGCGACGCTCAATGTAGCGGACGCCAGCGTTGACCTGCTGTTCTGCCACCAGACTTTTCATCATCTGGTCGAGCAGGAAAAGGCCTTGGCCGAGTTTTATCGGGTGCTGAAACCGGGTGGCTATCTGCTGTTCGCCGAATCCACAGAGGCTTACATTGATACGTGGGTGATTCGCTGGCTGTTCCGCCATCCGATGCATGTGCAGAAGAGTGCGGCGCAGTATCTGCAGATGATTCGTGGGCAGGGGTTTGAGTTTGGCGAACGCAATGTTTCCTACCCGTATCTGTGGTGGAGCCGGTCGAAGGATTTTGGCTTGCTGGAGCGGTTTGGCTTACTCAAACCCAAGCCGTTCGGGCAGCGCGAAGAGACGTTGGTGAATGTCGTTGCGCGCAAGCCTCTGGCAGAGGTTTCCTGATGTACACAAATCATTGTAGGAGTGAGCCTGCTCGCGATAGCGGTGGGTCAGCCAACCTGTATTTTGAATGTGCGACCGCTATCGCGAGCAGGCTCACTCCTACAGTGTCCGCGGTGTGGCGATTTTTTGTGTTTGGCATGATGCTTCTGTTGAGTGCCTGCGCCAGCCAGGCGCCGCTACCGGTAAGCAACCCGACTTTACCCCTGCCGCTGCAACTGCACATCGAACGCCAGCAAGCCGAACAACGCCAGGACTGGCTGCTGGTGATCCAGCGTGAAGGCCCGGGCATCCGCTGGTCGATGATGGATCCGCTGGGTATTCCCCAGGCACGTCAGCAACTGATCGACGGCCATTGGCAAGCCGATGGTCTGCTGCCACCGAATCCGGAAGCGCGGGAATTGTTCGCCGCGCTGCTGTTCGCCCTGACCCCGTCCGGTGAGCTGCTGCGCAATTACCCCTCCGCGCAACAACAAGGTCAGCAACGCTCGCTGCCTGCGCGCTGGGATATTCACTATTCACAACCGTTGAGCTTTCAATTGAACCTGCCCCAAGGCCCGCACTACCGCGTTTCTCCGTTGGGTGAACCGACGCCATGACCGCTTACCTGAATGCCCTCGGCGTGATCTGCGCGCTGGGCCGCGACAAGCAAGCCGTCGCGCGCAACCTGTTCGCCGGCGACTGCTCGGGCATGCGCCGCGAGTCCGGCTGGGTGGCGGAGCGTGAGTTGCCCGTCGCTGCCGTCCAGGGCGAACTGGCGCCGATCCCGGCAGAACTCGCCGATCAGCGCAGCCGCAACAATCAACTGCTGCTGGAAGCGGCGTTGCAGATTCGCGATGACATCGATCAAGCGATCCAGACCTTCGGCCGCGAGCGCATCGGTGTGGTGCTCGGCACCAGCACTTCCGGCATCGACGAGGCCAGCCGTGGTCTGGCGCACTACATTCGCGAGCAGCAGTTCCCGGCGGAATACGACTATCGGCAACAGGAACTCGGCGCCCCGGCCAATTTCCTTGCCGACTGGCTACAACTGAGCGGCCCGGCCTATGTGATTTCCACGGCGTGCACCTCCAGCGCCCGGGCACTGATGAGCGCTCAGCGTTTGCTCGATCTGGGCCTGTGCGACGCGGTGCTGTGCGGCGGCGTCGACAGTTTGTGCAAACTGACCCTCAACGGTTTCTCGTCACTCGAAGCGATATCCGACGAGCGCTGCAATCCGTTCTCGGCCAACCGCAGCGGCATCAACATCGGCGAAGCGGCGGTGCTGTTCGTGATGAGCAAAAAGCAAGGCGAAGGCCCGTCCATTGCCTTGCTTGGCGCTGGCGCCAGTTCCGACGCGCATCACATTTCCGCCCCTGAGCCGACCGGTCGCGGCGCCCTGCAAGCGATGCAGAAAGCCTTGAGCCACGCGCACCTGCAAGCAGCGCAGATCAACTACCTGAACCTGCACGGCACCGCTACCCAACACAACGACGCCATGGAAAGTCTGGCCGTCGCGGCGCTGTTTCCCGATGGCGTGGCCTGTTCGTCGACCAAACCGATGACCGGCCACACCCTTGGCGCGGCCGGTGCTCTGGAAGCAGCGTTTTGCTGGTTGAGCCTGAGCGCCGACAACCCCGATCGCGCCTTGCCGCCGCACGTCTGGGACGCTCAGGCCGATCCCGCGCTGCCACCGCTGAAGTGGGTGACCGCGAGCGAGCGCCTGGCGTCCATTGCACCCCGCTACCTGATGAGCAACTCGTTTGCCTTCGGCGGCAACAACGTCAGCCTGATTATCGGAGACGCCCCATGACTGATTGGCCGCTCGCCGAACTGCTGCCCCATGCGGGCGACATGATTCTGATCGACAGCATCACAAGCTTTGACGACGAGCAGATTTACACCCGCCTCACGGTCAAGCCCGATGGCTTGTTCAATCTGCCCGACGGCAGCCTCCCAGCCTGGGTCGGCATCGAGCTGATGGCGCAAAGCGTCGCCGCGTTTGCCGGTTGCCACGCGCGGCAGAAAGGCAACCCGGTGGAGCTGGGTTTTCTGCTCGGCACACGCAAGTTCGAGTGCAACGTCGAAGCCTTTCCCGCCGGCAGCGAGCTGACCATCCATGGCCTGCGCTCGCTGGAAGACGACAACGGCATGGGCGTCTTCGAATGCCATATCAACGGCGATGGCATCCATGCCAGCGCGCGGCTGAACGTGTTCCGTCCGCCTCAGGTCACTCAATATCTGCAACAGACACAGGAGTCGAACGATGACTGAATCCGTACTGGTCACCGGCTCCAGCCGTGGCATCGGCCGCGCCATTGCCTTGCGTCTGGCGCAGGCCGGGCACGATATCGTTCTGCATTGCCGCAGCGGCGTGACTGAGGCGCAAGGCGTTCAGGCGGAAATCGAAGCGCTGGGGCGCAAGGCGCGCATCCTGCAATTCGACGTCGCCGACCGCGAAACCTGCAAAACCATTCTCGAAGCCGACGTCGAAACCCATGGCGCCTATTACGGTGTTGTGTTGAATGCCGGCCTGACCCGCGACGGTGCGTTCCCAGCTCTGACTGACGACGATTGGGACGTGGTGTTGCGCACCAACCTCGACGGTTTCTACAACGTTCTGCACCCGGTGATGATGCCGATGATCCGCCGCCGCGCCGCTGGTCGCATTGTCTGCATCACCTCGGTGTCGGGGCTGATCGGCAACCGTGGCCAGGTCAACTACAGCGCCTCCAAGGCTGGCGTGATCGGCGCGGCAAAGGCGTTGGCGATCGAGCTGGGCAAGCGCAAAATCACCGTTAACTGCGTCGCGCCGGGCCTGATCGACACGGCGATGCTCGACGAAAACGTGCCGGTGGAAGAATTGATGAAAATGATCCCCGCGCAACGCATGGGCACCCCGGAAGAGGTCGCCAGTGCGGTGAATTTCCTGATGTCGGCGGAAGCCTCGTACATCACACGCCAGGTCCTGGCGGTCAACGGAGGCTTGTGCTGATGAAGCGCGTCGTCGTCACCGGCATGGCCGGCATCACCTCGCTGGGCAGCGACTGGGAAACCATCGCCGGCAATTTCGCGGCCAACCGCAGCGGTATTCGCCGGATGGACGAGTGGGATCGCTTCAGCGAACTCAACACGCGCCTGGCCGGGCCGATCGATGATTTTGCAGTGCCTGCGCACTGGACGCGCAAGCAACTGCGCAGCATGGGCCGGGTATCGCGGCTGGCGGTTCGTGCGGCAGAAAACGCCCTGGCTGACGCCGGTTTGCTCGGTGACGAATCGATCAAGGACGGCAGAATGGGCGTGGCTTGCGGTTCGTCCACCGGTAGCACCGACGAGATCAAAGCGTTCGGCAACATGCTGCTCAACTCGGTGGCCGAAGGCCTCAACGCCAACTCCTACGTGCGGATGATGCCGCACACCACCGCCGCCAACATCAGCATCTTCTTTGGCCTGACCGGGCGGCTGATCCCAACGTCCAGCGCCTGCACCAGCGGCAGCCAGGGCATCGGTTACGCCTACGAGGCGATCAAGTTCGGCCGCCTGCCCCTGATGCTCGCCGGCGGCGCCGAAGAGCTGTGCCCGACCGAAGCCATGGTCTTCGACGCACTCTACGCCACCAGCCTGAAAAACGATGCGCCGCAGACCAGTCCACGCCCGTATGACAAGGGCCGCGATGGTCTGGTGATCGGTGAAGGCGGCGGCATGCTCGTGCTCGAAGAGCTGGAGCACGCCCTCGCCCGCGGTGCGCACATCCACGCCGAGATCGTCGGTTTCGGCAGCAACGCCGACGGCCAGCACACCACGCGCCCGGAACAAGTGACCATGCGTCGTGCAATGGAACTGGCGCTGGAAGACGCCGGCCTGACGCCGGATGCCATCGGTTATGTAAATGGTCACGGCACGGCTACAGAACAGGGCGACATTGCCGAAACACTGGCAACCAGCAGTTTGTTCGGCGAGCGCATGCCGATCAGCTCGCAGAAGAGTTTCCTCGGCCACACCCTCGGCGCCTGCGGCGCGCTGGAGTCGTGGTTCAGCATCGAGATGATGAATCGCGACCTGTACGTGCACACGTTCAACCTCGACGAGGTCGATCCGCACTGCGGCAAACTCGATTACCTGCGCGGTGAATTCCGCCAGATGCATCACGACTACGTGATGAACAACAATTTCGCTTTTGGTGGCGTCAACACCTCGTTGATTTTCCGCCGCTGGCACTGACCGCAACACGTTTGGAGTGAAGGGAATGACTCAGTTTCACCGCATCGCCGCTCTGTTGGCACTGTTTTTTGTGCTCGGCGGCTGCACCAGCAAACCGGTTTACAACGCCAAGGAAGAGTTCTCGCCCAACCTCGGTTTCACCCAGCAACAGATGAGCCGCGCGATCGTCACTGCGCTGAACGACCGCCAGTGGGTCGTGCAATCGGTGCGTCCGGGCATGATCAAAGCGGCGATCACCGTGCGCGGTCGTCATCACGCCGAAGTCGACATCCCGTTCACCCCGACCTCGTTCGAAATCGACTACCGCAGCAGCTACGGCCTCGACGCCAAGGACGGCAAGATCCACGGCAACTACAACCGCTGGGTCAACCGCCTGCGCGACAACGTGCTCAAAGAGCTGTCGATCAACCCGGACATCGAGTTCGTCAACGACCTGGGCATCGTCAAACAAGGCGCCGACGAACCGACTTACCTGAGCTTCCGCGAAGGCGTCAAACGCGCCACCGATGCCGGTCTGCTCGATGGCAGCGTGAAGTTCTACCTGGCCGGCGAAACGCTGCCAAAACAGGTGCGCAAACTCGACACCGTGAGCAGCAGTCGCAAAACCAACGGCTCAAACAAATCCGACGAAGACGCCTGCTTCTGGGCCCTGCAGTCGGCTTTGGCGACTCTGCAGAATGCCGCGAAGAAAGCCGACGCCAACGCGGTGATCAACATCGCCAGCGTCGACCAGCGTGATCTGTACAAGGACACCGAGAAATTCCAGTGCCGTGCCGGGCTGGTGGTGTCGAGCGTGGCGTTGCGCGGGGATCTGGCGCACGTGGATTGATGGGATTGTAGAAACGACAAAGGGCGCCATTCGGCGCCCTTTGCCATTCAGCCCGGATCAAGTACTGGCGTGTAACTTCAATCCTAACGCCTTCACCACTTTCAGGATTGTTCCGAACTCGGGGTTTCCTTCACCTGATAGTGCGCGGTAGAGGCTCTCTCGGGACAACCCTGCGTCACGTGCGACCTGAGTCATGCCTCGCGCTCTCGCTATGGTGCCAAGTGCCTTGGCGATAAAAGCCGGGTCATCTCCAGCCTCCTCCATGCAGGCGTCCAGATAGTTAGCCATGTCCTCTTCTGTCTTGAGGTACTCGGCTGAGTCCCAACGAGTGAATTTTTCGGTCATGGGTTTTGCTCCTGCCAGGACTCCGCGATGAGCCTGGCTTGCTTGATGTCTCGGGGTTGGCTGCTCTTGTCTCCGCCGCAAAGGAGGATGACCACTTGCCGACCTTGTTGCATGAAATAGACTCGATATCCGGGGCCATAGTCAATTCTGACTTCGCTGAGCCCTTCACCGATAGCTTTGACATCGCCAAAATTTCCGTCAGCCATACGATCAATTCGCACCTGAATACGCATCCTGGCGCGACTATCAGCCAACTTTAAAAGCCAGTTGGAAAATGTAGAACTTCGAAGAATCTCAGTCATGGCTGAAGTGTAGCCCTTGAGCTACACATACTCCACACTGTTTTCTCTGTAGCAGATGCACGGTGTCTACACTCTTTGAATCAGCGAATGTTCATCGCTACGTCAAGGAGATGACCATGCAAGTGAAAGCCGTGATCGCCGCCGCGCTTTTCGCGCTACTGCCCAGCGCCAGCCACGCCACCAATCTCATGTACATGCCCTTCGAAACCGTGCTGTCGGACGCGATTCGCGCCGGACGGCTGGATGGCAGTGTGAAGTTCTATCTGCTCGGTAATGGGCCGCAGGGGACTCAGCAGTTATTGCGCCGTGGAGTGGTCAGTGATTTGAAGACCAACGGCTTCAACAAGAGCGACCACAACTCCTGCGAGTGGGTGTTGCAGTCGAATCTGATCAAGTTGCAGGCCGATGCCAAGCGGGTCGGGGCGAATGCGGTGGTCAATATCGTCAGTTACTACGACCAGCATGTGCGCAAGGATTTGAATACGTACGAGTGCCGGGCGGGGATTTTTGTCACGCGGGTGGCGTTGAGGGGGGATTTGGTGCGGTTGCCTTAACGGCAAGATCAAAAGATCGCAGCCTTCGGCAGCTCCTACAATGGAATTCGCGTTTCCCTGTAGGAGTTGCCGAAGGCTGCGATCTTTTAAGCGGACTCGACTTTGCGCGTGAGCAGGTCGACAAATGCCTTGGCCATCGGCGATTTCTGATCCTTGCGCTGCACCAGCCACACCGCCGACACCGCTTCCGGATCGAGCAACGGTCGGTAGACCACGCCGTCGATGCGCATCCGCTGATAAGACGCCGGCAGTACCGAAACTCCAAGCCCCGCTGCGACCAGACCGATGATGGTCATCGCCTCTCCCGCCTCTTGCGCAAAGTGCGGGCTGAACCCGGCATCGCGCGCCAGACTCAGCAATTGCGCATACAGCCCGCTGCCGTAACTGCGCGGAAAGAACACGAACGGCTCCAGCGCCAGCGCCGAGAGGAACAGGCCTTCTTCACTGCCCTGCGCCAAGGGGTGCTTGGAACCGAGCACCGCGACCAACGGCTCACGCATCAACTCAACCACACTCAGCGAATCGGGCAGACCCAGCGGGCGCATGATGCCGACCTCGATCGACTCGTCCACCAGGCCCTCGGCAACCTGCGTGCTACTCATCTCGCGAAGGTTGAGGTGCACCGCCGGAAAACGCTGGCGGAAGGAAAAGATCGCTTGGGGAATCGTCGAGTTGAACGGTGCCGAAGAGGTAAAGCCAATTTTCAACTCGCCCAGTTCACCCAATTGCGCACGCCGGGCAACATCCGCAGCTTTGTCGACCTGAGCCAGCACCAAGCGCGCCTCTTCCAGAAACAACCGCCCCGCCTCACTCAGCTCGACCCGACGATTGGTGCGTTCAAACAACCGCGCACCGACCTCTTGCTCCAGCGCCTGAATCTGCTGGCTCAGCGGCGGCTGCGAGATACCCAGCACCTGTGCGGCGCGGCCAAAGTGCAGTTCTTCGGCGACGGCGATGAAGTAGCGCAGATGACGCAATTCCATGGAAACCCCATTAGGTCGTTAAAGCTATCAAACAGGTCGAACAATATATTGGATAGAAACATTAGCCAGCTATATGATTTTTTCATTGCCTGCCTGGCCGTGCCCTCCGAGGTCTGAAGTGAAAACTGCTGTCGCACCCCTAGCCCATGAAGTCCCGCCTGCTGCGGCTGACGATGTAATCGCCGAGTTGCAAGAGATCTACATCGAAAAAGGCACGCCGATGTTCATGCGCACGGTGCTGGCGCTGTTCAGCGGCGGCTTCGCGACGTTTGCCCTGTTGTATTGCGTACAGCCGATGATGCCGCTGCTGTCCCACGAGTACGGAATCAACGCGGCGCAGAGCAGCCTGATCCTCTCGGTGGCCACCGGCATGCTCGCTATCGGCCTGCTGATCACCGGGCCGATTTCCGATCGGGTCGGGCGCAAACCGGTGATGGTGACTGCGCTGTTCGCCGCAGCGCTGTGCACCATGGCCAGTGCGATGATGCCAAGTTGGGAAGGCGTGCTGATCATGCGCGCGCTGATCGGGCTGTCGTTGAGCGGTCTGGCAGCGGTGGCGATGACCTACCTGAGTGAAGAAATTCACCCGCAACACATTGGTCTGGCGATGGGTTTGTACATCGGCGGTAATGCGATTGGCGGGATGAGCGGGCGCTTGATCACCGGGATACTCATCGACTTCGTCAGCTGGCACACGGCGATGCTGGTGATCGGCGGTCTGGCGATGATTGCCGCCGCGGTGTTCTGGAAGATCCTCCCCGAGTCGCGCAACTTCCGCTCACGCTCGCTGCACCCGCGCAGTTTGCTCGACGGCTTCACCATGCACTTTCGCGATGCCGGTCTGCCGTTGCTGTTTCTGGAGGCATTCGTGCTGATGGGTGCATTCGTCACCCTGTTCAACTACATCGGTTATCGCTTGCTGGCCGCGCCGTACAACCTCGATCAGGTGTTCGTGGGTCTGCTGTCGGTGGTGTATCTGTCGGGGATCTACAGCTCGGCGAAGATCGGTTCGCTGGCGGACAAACTGGGGCGACGCAAAGTGTTGTGGGCGACCATTGCGCTGATGTTTGCCGGCCTTGCGCTGACGATGTTTACGCCGCTGTTGCTGGTGATTGTCGGCATGCTGATTTTCACCTTTGGTTTCTTCGGCGCGCATTCGGTGGCGAGTAGCTGGATCGGCCGCCGCGCGATCAAGGCCAAGGGGCAAGCGTCGTCGTTGTATCTGTTCAGCTATTACGCCGGGTCGAGCATTGCCGGCACGGCGGGCGGGGTGTTCTGGCATCTCGGCGGCTGGAATGGCATCGGCCTGTTTATTGGCGCGCTGTTGCTGGTGGCGCTGTTGGTCGCATTGAAGCTGGCGAAGTTGCCGCCTCTCAGCGGTGTCAAAGCCTGACGCGTAACCCATGTAGGAGTGAGCCTGCTCGCGATATCGGAGTGTCAGCCAGTACATTCAGCGACTGACTCACCGCT
>NZ_JBSVXS010000047.1:0-39012 GCF_054070155.1 Pseudomonas sp. SDT291_1_S447 | reverse complement strand
TGGTGGATGAACGGATCTGCACTATTTATCCGGGTTGCACTGAAAACAAGGACGAAACCCCATGACGGATCAAAAGACACCGCATTCGCGGGTGTATTTCCCCCACTTCAAACGAGTCTTTCAGTGCCTGACATTGAGCACTTGCCTTGTTTTGACCTTGGGTTGTTCAGCTGTCAGCAAGCCAAACACATTCACCTTTGTTCCTGACTTTCCGCCTGACTTCAAATACGACCTGACTGCCACCTATGTTCCCGCGAAGGGACAAACGTGTTCCGTACCGGGTGGAAGAGACACTCAACTTGGGTTCAACAAAACCAACATGAAATACGAAGGCACCTCCGTAGTCCCCCTTTACAGAACCGTAAGCGACTGCCCGCTGGCGCTGAACCATGTGGAGATCAAGATCATTGGCGTCATTGGCAGAGACAAAAAACGCGACTATTTGGGCTATGACTACGCCTCGTTTGCCGTGCGTCCCGAGCTGTTGGAGCGACAAATGGGTAGTTTCAGCGATGACAACACCGGAGAGTTTTTCGGTGAGTGCCAGTGGCTGTTCCGCACGGTTGGCCGAAAGCGCTACATCACAAAAATACTCACCTGCAAAAAAATGGATGCACAAGGCAAAGTCGGTAGAGGTCGGCCTTCCACGGCGTACACGCTGACTCAGCTATCGGGCAAAACGGTAAGGCTGAAGATCAAGTTGTCCGACGAGGAGGAGCCCTACATGGGGGACACATGGGTAAAGCAGCCAAATGGATGGAAGCGTTGCATGGGAAAAGGCTTCGAAGATCAACATGCTTTTTGTTACGGCAATCACAAGGACTTCAGCACCTTCAGGATGGTGGACGAACGAATTTGCACCATCTACCCCGGCTGCACGGAAAACAAGGATGAGACCCCATGAGCATTGAACCGTTAGATCCAAACGTCGCAGAGTTTATGCAAGGCAGCATCCACGCCTGCCCAAGGCGCGGGCATTCGACGAGTTTTCAATTAGTGGACGAATTCGGCGATGGCAAACCCTACGCCGGGTTGACCTACGAAGTCATTGATTACGAGGGCTCCGTTTACGCGGGCAAACTGGACGCTAAGGGGTCCGGAAATGTGAAAAACCATTATTGTGGGCCGGTGGTACTCAAGCTCACTCATTCATATCAAGGACGAAATGATGATTACAGCGAGTTGACTCGCAGGAAACACTACCCCCTCCCCATCACCGAACTCCAGGTGCGCGCCGAAAAAACCCGGTTCTTCAACAAATCAGGTGTACGCACCCAAGCCAATCCTGCAAAAGACCTTGCCGCAAACGCTGCCTATTACCAGGTTGAGGTCAGCGAACTTGTCAAGCATGTAGCGCACTTGCCGCCCTTGGCCCAGCGTAGTGATCCGCCGAATATGGTGGTTCACGCACTTATGCGATCCGCGCCAAAAACCAGATCCTTTGCGCAAGTTGATGAAAATTTGCCGGACAAAGGGGCGAGCGCGATCTTCAGCCAGGGACAACTGGCCACGGTGGAGTTGGGCTTTTCCCCGCCGCCGCCCAAACCCCAAGGCATTGCCTTGCTGCCTAACAAGCATCATGTGCTCGAGGTGCGCCCCATGAGGGCGTTGCGCCCGATGTTGTCGACGAGCAATGAGTTCTGCGCACTCAACCTCTATCAACTGTCTTTGATGGCGACCCTGAGTTACACCGACTTCGGACAGGAGCCCAACACACAACCGGTCAAGACCGACAGTGTGAGCTTCCCCTTGCAGCCCAGTAGCGGCAACTGGTTTGGCCATGCCCTGCCGCAGTTTGATGAAGTGTGGAAAGTCGATGCCCTGCAAACGAAGAAGTACTACCCCTTGTATGAGGAGGTCCCTTACTCGAAACGTCTGGAAGTGGTGCCGTTCGATCCATCGCTCTATCCAGAGGTAAACAACCCGGACTTGGGCGATCAACAGGAGCACCCGGCCAAGCTGCACTTTTTTGATGATCGCCAACAGGTCCAGAGCACGGACACACAAGCCTTCATCTGCCACCACGACGAGCTGATCCTCATCAGCGTGCGCGGCACCAGTGAAATATGGCCTGACGGCCTGCGTGATGGCGATGCCTATCAGGTTCCGTTCGAAGAAGGCGAAGGCAAAGTACACCGAGGTTTCTACGGTGGGGCTCTGGCGGCATACCCCTTTATCGTGACCTATCTGGATAAGTTCTACAGCGGGCAAAAGCTGCTGATCACCGGGCATAGCCTGGGCGGTGCAGTGGCTTTGATACTGTCCGAAATGCTGCGCCGTGATAAGCGTTTCGACCCCGACATCGTTCTCTACACCTACGGCGCCCCTCGCGCCGGCGACACCACTTTCATCAATAGCGCACAACCGCTGATCCACCACCGCGTCGTCAATCAGAACGACCCGGTTCCGAGCGTACCCGCCACATGGATGAACACTTTCGCCAAGCCAATGCCAATGTATATCGCCAACGGTGCAGTGCTGGTTATTACCCCGGCCGCCGGTTTTGCCTTGCTTGTCTGGGGAATGACCAACTTCTTTGGTGACGATTACGGCCATCACGGGGCGCTGCGCCATTTCATGCCCGTAGTGTTTGGCAAGGAACACCAATCCTCCATTCTCTGGCAGCCGGGCTGCAGCATCATCAACGATCACGGCTGTGCCGAAGCCTTGCGAAATATCAATGGCTTGCCCAAGCGCGGCTCTTTTCTGAAGCAGCTCTTCGCGGCAGGCGATCACTCGATGGTCGGCAGCTACATCCCCGGCTGCTGGGCAAGCCTGCGCCGCTGGCAAGAGGCCCAGCAGCACAAACGCTCTTTGGTCACACCCCGGGAGTTCGAATGGGTCAGCGGCGCATTGGAAAATATCAGAAAGCAACTGCGTGCCGTTGAGCGCGAGATCCGGGCCCACCCCAGCGCCTATGTCCGCCACGAGGAAAGAAACCACAAGGTCACGGTTCTCAACAATGAAATAGACAAAATCAAAATGACCCATGACCGCCTGGTCGCCCTGCGCAGCCAGCGGGTCACCGAAGCCGACGTTTACGGCAGCTACGCCAACCAGCCCGAGTGGGTGCAGGAAAACCTGCTGCGCTGGAACGCTCACCCGGAAAACCTCGTTCAGGAACAACTGGCGATGATTCCGCCAGCCGCCGAAGACCACGATGCCGCTATTGCCGCAATGACCGGTGGGCATGCCGTTGGCGCGCCGTTTCAGCTGGATATTGATTCGATTGTGTAGCGCCAACATGTACTGGACAAATCTAAGCATCTATTAATGAAGATCTTTGGAGCCTGATTCGGCGTCTATCCTTACGCTCACTGGCAACACCGGGCTGCTTTTTTCCGGATAACTCCTACGGCGGGTGCCCGGCCTTGGCACGTTGTTGTATGGTTGTGGTCGAACCGTTGAACCCAAGATTTGAAAGGATATCGCCATGCTGGACTGGAAAAACCGCGCGGGCAGCGCGCCTGAACGTGCCGCCGAGCCCAAGTCGGCCACCCGCAGCTATGTCGGTGGGGTGCTGTTCAGCCGTGCATTGGCCACGCTGATCGGCATTTATCTGCTGGTGACCATTGGCCTTGGCTGGTACTGGAGCCAGGAGCCGGCGCTGTTTCCGGTTGCGCAAAACGCTCAGGTAGCTGCCGAGAAAGAAGGCAAGCAGATGGTGATCGGCTACACCACGGTCGAAACCCTGAAGACCGTTGCCGGCACCTTGCTCGACAAGCCGGGCGGCTACATTTCCAACGACCGCTTCCCGCCAGGTCTGTGGATGGACAACACGCCAAGCTGGGAATACGGCGTACTGGTGCAGGTGCGTGACCTGACCCGTGCCCTGCGCAAAGACTTCGCCCGTTCGCAGTCGCAGTCGGCGGAAGATGCCGATCTGGCCAAAGCCGAACCGCGCTTCAACTTCGACAACAAGAGCTGGATCCTGCCGTCGAGTGAGTCGGAATATCAGGAGGGCATCAACTCGCTGAGCCGCTATCAGGCGCGCCTGTCTGATCCAACCCAGAAAAACGCGCTGTTCTATGCCCGCGCCGACAACCTGAACAACTGGCTCGGCGATGTTGGCACCCGTCTCGGTTCGCTGTCGCAACGCCTGTCGGCCAGTGTTGGCCGGGTCAAACTCAACACTGCACTGAAAACCGAAGTGCCGGCCATCGGCGAAGTGCCGCAGGTTGACGAAGAGGTCGTCGAGACCCCGTGGATGCAGATCGACAACGTGTTCTACGAAGCACGTGGTCAGGCCTGGGCGCTGTCGCACCTGTTGCGCGCCATCGAAGTCGACTTCGCCGATGTGCTGGCGAAGAAGAACGCCACCGTCAGCGTGCGTCAGATCATTCGTGAGCTGGAAGCCTCGCAGGAACCGGTCTGGAGTCCTATGATTCTTAACGGCAGTGGCTTCGGCGTGCTGGCCAACCACTCGCTGGTCATGGCCAACTATATTTCCCGTGCCAACGCTGCTGTGATCGATTTGCGTCAACTGCTCAATCAGGGCTGATTCATGAGCCAGAACGCCAAAGAGGCGGCCCATCGCGCCGCCTCCGATGCCGAACAGATCGCCTGGGTCGACGAGCAGGACAACCTGCTCGGCGCTCTGGTGCGCGCGGATTTGCGCGAGCGTGGGCTGATCGGCCGTGGCACGTACATCATGTTGTTCAATTCCGCCGGCGACCTTTGTGTACATCGGCGCACGTTGAGCAAGGCGATTTATCCCGGCTATTGGGATGTTGCGGCAGGCGGCATGGTGCAGGCGGACGAGAGCTATGCCGAGTCGGCGGCCCGTGAACTGGAAGAGGAATTGGGCGTCAGCGGCGTAGAGCTGACAGCCCATGATCATTTCTACTTCGAAGACACCGGCAATCGTCTTTGGTGTTCGGCGTTTTCCGCTGTATGGGACGGCCCGCTCAAACTGCAGCCTGAAGAAGTGCTGGAAGCACGCTTTATTCCGGTCGAGCAGGTCATGCAGGAAATCCAGCAAAAGCCTTATTGCCCGGACTCTCTGGCGGCGTTGAAGCGCTATCTGAAGGCGCAGCAAAGCGACGTCGCAAAGAACACATAAATTGGCGCCGATTGGCACTTAGCAATTGGGTTTTTTGCCGTTACACTGCGCGACCTTTTCAAGCTGCACCGTCCTGCTTTTATTGAAGCATCCGGTGCAGTAGCGCTGCCCCTGCCTGAGTGGGGCTTCGCGGTCGCTGACCTTGCCCAAGGTTGCGATCAGTCTTTGTCCTCCCAAGAGGATTGCCGGTGGCCAAAAAAGCCGCATCCTTCGCCGCCTTGGGCGGCCTGGTATTTTCCACCGACGCAGGTCGTCATTGCCCGGAATGCAGCAAGCCGGTGGACGCCTGTATCTGCAAACAAACCGTGATCCCGGCCGGCGACGGCATTGCCCGCGTGCGACGTGAGAGCAAGGGCCGTGGCGGCAAGACGGTGACCACCATCACCGGCGTGCCATTGGCTGAAGACGCGCTCAAAGAGTTGGCGACAACGTTGAAGAAACGTTGCGGCACCGGCGGGGCGTTGAAAGACGGCATCATCGAAATCCAGGGCGATCATGTCGAGCTACTCTTGGCTGAGCTGATCAAGCACGGTTTCAAAGCGAAGAAGTCCGGCGGCTAGCAGCCTCTGTGAAACCCACCTGCGGCTTGATCCGGCGCTGAAGCAGTTCAGATCCGGCGTCGTCTCCATGGTTTTCACAGAGCCTGTTCATAACCGGTTTCTAAACTCCACGCGGTCAGCGCGGTCTACCGCCGCGCTGACGAACCGTCATTTTCATTCTTTAGAATGCGCCGACCTGAGATCAGGCGACGCACTATGACTTCTTTATAGGGGACTTCGATGTCCGTACGACGCACACGCAAAGACGATGGCAGCCAATGGACAGTTGCGGACAGCCGCAGTGTTTACGGGATTCGCCATTGGGGGGCCGGGTATTTCGCGATCAATGACGCCGGTCGCGTCGAAGTTCGTCCGAACGGACCGAGCAGCTCGCCTATCGACCTGTTCGAGCAAGTCGACCAACTGCGCAAAAGCGGTTTGTCCTTGCCGTTGCTGGTTCGTTTCCCCGATATCCTGCAAGACCGTGTCCGCCAGTTGACCGGTGCCTTCGATTCGAACATCGAGCGCCTGGAATACCAGAGCAAATACACCGCGCTGTACCCGATCAAGGTTAACCAGCAAGAAGCGGTGATCGAGAACATCATCGCCACTCAGGATGTTTCCATCGGTCTTGAAGCCGGCTCCAAGCCTGAGCTGCTGGCCGTGCTGGCGCTGGCACCGAAGGGCGGCACCATCGTCTGCAACGGTTACAAGGATCGCGAGTTCATCCGTCTGGCGCTGATGGGCCAAAAGCTCGGCCACAACGTCTTCATTGTGATCGAGAAAGAATCCGAAGTCGGTCTGGTGATCGAAGAGGCCGCCTCGCTGAAGGTCAAGCCACAGGTCGGCCTGCGCGTGCGTCTGTCGTCGCTGGCGTCGTCGAAGTGGGCGGACACCGGCGGTGAGAAATCCAAGTTCGGTCTGTCGGCGGCGCAACTGCTCTCGGTGGTCGAGCGCTTCCGCGCGGCGGGCCTGGATCAAGGCATTCGCCTGCTGCACTTCCACATGGGTTCGCAGATTGCCAACCTGGCTGACTATCAGCACGGTTTCAAAGAAGCGATTCGTTACTACGGTGAGCTGCGCAACCTCGGCCTGCCGGTCGATCACATCGACGTCGGTGGCGGTCTGGGTGTTGACTACGACGGCACGCACTCGCGCAACGCCAGCTCGATCAATTACGACATGGACGATTACGCCGGTGTCGTGGTCGGCATGCTCAAGGAGTTCTGCGACGCGCAGAGCCTGCCGCATCCGCACATCTTCTCCGAGAGCGGCCGTTCGCTGACCGCGCACCACGCGATGCTGGTGGTGCAGGTGACCGACGTCGAGAAACACAACGACGAAATCCCGCAGATCGAGAACAAGGAAGCGCTGCCGGAAACCGTGCAATGGCTGGTTGACCTGCTCGGCCCGACCGACATCGAAATGGTCACCGAAACCTACTGGCGCGCGACGCACTACATGAGCGACGTGGCTGCGCAGTACGCCGACGGCAAACTGACCCTGGCTGAAAAAGCCCTGGCCGAGCAGTGCTACTTCGCTGTGTGCCGTCGCCTGCACAACTCGCTGAAAGCGCGTCAACGTTCGCACCGCCAGGTGCTCGACGAGCTCAACGACAAGCTGGCCGACAAGTACATCTGCAACTTCTCGGTATTCCAGAGCCTGCCGGACACTTGGGCGATCGATCAGGTGCTGCCGATCATCCCGCTGCACCGTCTCGATGAAGAGCCGCTGCGCCGCGCGGTGCTGCAGGATCTGACCTGCGACTCCGACGGCAAGATCAACCAGTACGTCGACGAGCAGAGCATCGAAACCAGCCTGCCAGTACACGGTTTGAATGAAGGCGAAGACTACCTTCTGGGCGTGTTCCTCGTGGGCGCCTATCAGGAAATCCTCGGCGACATGCACAACCTGTTCGGTGATACCGACTCGGTGAACATCTACCAGAACGCCGATGGCAGTGTTTACCACGCCGGCATCGAGACCCACGACACCATCGAAGACATGCTGCGTTACGTGCACTTGTCGCCGGAAGAACTGATGACTCACTACCGCGACAAGTGCGCCAGTGCCCGCATCAGTGCCAGCGAGCGCACACAATTCCTCGATGCCTTGCGTCTGGGCCTGACCCGTTCCTCCTACCTGTCTTCCTGAGGTCAGGTGGCGATCTCGCCGGGTTGTCTGAAATGTTCCCACTAGCTGTGGAAAATTCAGATGACCCGGTGGGATACATCCCAAAATCTTCGCGAAATGCTTGCCGGTCCCGGCCAGCAAAGTCATCCGGTCTGCTTTTCGCGTAGGTCATTTCCTAAGTTGTACTTCAGCTCTCTACTCGGCCATGGCTCTCGGCGAGAATCCCCGACCGCCCCTCCTGTAGAGATCCGCCTATGTTCGATCAAGCCAACGAGTCCTCGTTTCGTCTCGATGTAGCGGGCCTGTCCGACCCTTTCGAAGTCCTGGCCTTTACCGGTAGCGAAGCCCTGAGCGAGCCCTTTGCATTCGAAATCGATGTGTTGATCGACGATCCGCAACTGGACCTTGCCGACCTGCTTTACCGTTCGGCGTTCCTGTGTTTCGGGGCGTCGGGGGAGGGCGTACACGGGCAATTGCAGAGCCTCGTCCAGCACGAACACGGGCACGGTTCAAGATTGTGCCGGATCCGTCTGGGGCCGAAACTGGGTTGTCTCGACTTGCGCATCAGCCAACGCATCTTCAGTGGCTGTTCGGTGCCACAGATCATCGAGCAGGTGCTCAGGGAGCACGGAATTATCGGCGCTCAGCGCCGCTTCGAATTGCACGGCGATTACCCCGTCCGCACGTTCTGTACGCAATACCGCGAATCCGATCTGCAACTGCTCCAGCGCTTGTGTGCACAGGCGCGAATTCACTACTTTTTCGAACACGGGCCCGATCGGCATTGCCTGGTATTCGGTGATGATCCGACGCAGTTGCCCTTGGCTGGCACCGTGCTGTATCGGGACGAGCCCGATAGTCAGAGCGTGTCCCTCGGCGTGCGCCATTGGCAATTTCAGGAAACCTTGCAGTCCGCGCCGCCAGACGCAAGGCCGGCACACAGTGCCGAAGGCTGCAGTCATCTCGCGGCGTTACGCAGCGGTTATTGGCTGCGATTGGCCGGGCACCCTTTTGCCGAGTGCAATCGCCATTGGTTGCTGACCCGTATCGAGCACAGCGCTGATCCATCGCTCGACCTTCCTTATGCCAACCGTCTGTTTGCGACACTGCAACTGCCTTCGTGCCTGCCGGCCACTGTGCCGACACGACTGCGCATGCACAGCCTGCAACGGGCCTGGGTTGTGACGGTGGACGAGCCGCAGCCCGACTGCTTCAGGCCTGTGGCGGTGCAGTTCGACTGGCTTTATCAGGGCGAAGGGGCGGCGCCGAGTCATTGCTGGCTGCCACTTGCACCAGCCCTGGTCGACGCGCCTTTGTTAGCACTGAGCGAGGGTGTCGAAGTGGTGGTGAGTTTCTTTGAAGGCGATCCGGATCAGCCGATGATCAGCGGCGTGCTACAGCCGTCGGTCGCTGGGGCGGACATCAGCGATGAGCCAGCGTTACCGGACAGGCTGGTGAGTCAAGGCTTGCAGCAACTGCTGGCCTCTGGCGAACCGTTATTGCTGTTGTGCCTGATCCCCGGCGGCGGCAGTTTCAGCCACTGCTCGCAAGCCGTGTGCAGTTGTCGGCTAGTGACCGCGCTTGAACAGAGCGGCGCAACATGAGTGGCGCGGCGCGCGAGCCGATGGCGCAGTGGTTGCTGCTCGATGGCCCGGATGCGACGCGGGCATTGACGATTTTGCGCCAGGGATTCGCCGATGCGCAGCGGTTCTGGTTGTTCGACGGCACTGAGTTTGCACCGGTTTGTGAATACGGCCCGGTGCTGGTCGACTTGCGCGGTTGTCCGGCACTGGCGTCGTTGTGTTACAGCGATCCGGACACCTGGCGCGGGTTGTTGCTCGCGAGCGAGGCATCGGCGCAGGATCTGCTGAGTCATTTGCAGTGCATGCTCACGGTCTCTTTCGGGCTGAGTCATCGGGCTTTGCTCAGTTATTACAACCGTCAGACCGCGAGCTATTTTTTCGACGCCTGTGATGCCGCAGACCTGAGTCGCTGGCTCGGGCCGATCCGCCAGTTGCGCTGGTTCGGCGGGACGTGGGCCGACCGTGCTATCGGCAGTCAGGGCTGGCAGCAGTTGCGCAATCCGGGGCTGGCTGTCGAGCCACTGAGCGTCGAGGAGAGCCTCACTCGCCGTCAGCGCGAACGCCTGCAAACCTGTTTGTTGGAGCAGCATATCTGGCGCTGGTGTCAATCGCTGGGAACCGACTACGCGGCGATGGCCTCCCATGTTCAACAAGGCCTGGCGTTGGGATTCAGCGATCGCTCGGTGCTCGACGCCTGGTTATGGCTACGCTTGCTGCATCCGCGAGCCGTGCTGGTGCCGCCACCGGAGGGCTTGACTCAGCAGGAACGGCTTGAACATGTGCGACGTCAGTGGCGCGGCGATCAAACTTGAAGTGAGGTTCGGCGCCTATGGCAGGTTTTTTTCGCAAGGGGCTCGGCTTGATGCTCGGCGCTCTTCTAATGTTGGCGCTGAGCGCCTGCTCGCCAGTGAAAGTGCTCAATGCGCTGACCCCCAGTCAAACGTACGACAAGACCACGGGTATCGCTTATGGCGACGATCCCCGGCAGAAGCTTGATGTCTACGTACCACGTCACGCATTGGCCGGTGCGCCGGTGGTGGTGTTTTTCTACGGCGGCAGTTGGAACAGTGGGTCGCGCGACGACTACACCTTTGTCGGCGAGGCGCTGGCGTCTCGCGGAATTGTCGCGGTGGTGGCGGACTACCGGTTATATCCGCAGGTGCGTTATCCGCTGTTTCTTGAGGACAGCGCGCGAGCGGTGGCATGGACCCGAACGCACATTCGCGAGTTTTCCGGCAATGCACAACGGATGTATCTGATGGGGCACAGCTCTGGTGGATACAACGCGGCAATGCTGGCCCTGGACGCCAATCTGCTTGGCGCGGTCGGAATGTCTCCCAAGGATCTGCGCGGCTGGATCGGTCTGGCCGGGCCCTACGATTTTCTGCCGATCGAGAATCCTGATGTGCGTCCAGTGTTCTTCTGGCCGCTTTCACCGCCGCAATCACAGCCGATCAACCACGTCAGTCGCAGTGCGCCCCCCGCGCTGCTCATCGCCGCGAGCAGGGATGATCTGGTCGACCCGGCGCGCAACACCGCGGGCCTGGCGCGAAAAATGCGCGAGGTCGGGGTGTCGGTGCAGGATCTTTACTATTCGCGGCCCAGTCACATTACGTTGGTGGCGACGCTGTCGAGGCCACTGCGGGGACTGGCGCCAGTGCTCGATCAAGTGGTCGGTTTCATCGAGCACACACCGATTCAGTGAGCGGCGCCGTTGAACCAGCCGTCATTGCGTTTGAGCCACCAGGCTTGCGCTCCGAGGGTCAGGCTGCGCAGCACCATGAATAAAAGAAATGTTATCCACAGACCGTGATTGCCCAGACCTTGCAGTGCCCAGGCAAAAGGCATGAGCAATACCACCGAGATGAGCATGCCGTTGCGCATTTCCCGCGCGCGGGTGGCGCCGATGAACAGGCCGTCGAGCAGGTAGCTCCAGACCGCAATCAACGGCAAAACGGCAAGGTAGGGCAGGTAAGTGAACGCGGTATCGCGCACGCTCTGGATGTTGGTCTGCATCTCGATGAACAAGTGCCCGGCCAGTACAAACAACAGGGCAAAGCCGAGGCTCGCGATCAGTGACCAGCCACCGGCGACTACCAGTGATCGGCGCAAGCCCAGGCGATCACGGGCACCGATGGCGTGCCCGCACAAGGCCTCGACGGCGTGGGCCAGACCGTCCAGGGCATGGGCCGTCAGCAGCAAGCCATTGAGCAATAGCGCATTGGCGGCAACCGTGGCATCACCCAGTCGTGCGCCTTGCACGGTGATCAGAAAAAATACCGATTGCAGCGCCAGACTGCGGATGAATATGTCGCGGTTGACCGCCAGCAGTGGGCGCCAGCTCTGCCAAACCCTCAATGTCCCCCAGACAATGTGCCCCGGATAGGCCCGCAGCGCTTTGCGGGTCAGCCACAGGCCGAGCAGGGCACCGCTCCATTCAGCGATCACCGAGGCCCGCGCCGAACCGACCACGCCCCAGTCCAGGCCGATTACGAACCACAGATTAAGGACGATGTTGATCAGGTTGGTGCTCAGCAGAATCGCCAGCGGCGCCCGGGCGTTCTGCGTGCCGAGAAACCAGCCGACCAGCGCATAACTGGCCAGCGCCGCTGGCAGGCCGAACAACCGCGTGTGGAAGAAATCCCGGGTGAGCTGATCCAGCTCCGCCGACGGTTGCATGAAGTGCAGCGCGACCCCGCTCAGCGGCACACCCAACGTGCCAAGCACCAGTGCCAGTCCCATCGCCAGCAGCAAACCTTGCAACAGAATCTGCCGCAACGCCGCGCCGTCGCTGCGCCCCGCGGCCTGCGCGGCAAATCCGGTGGTACCCATGCGCAGAAAACCCATGGCCCAGGCGAGAAAGGTATAGAGGCTGGCGCCGACCGCCACCGCGCCCAATTGGTGGGCGTGGGGCAAGTGGCCGATGACGGTGCTGTCGACCAGCGCCACCAGCGGTACGGAAATATTGGAAAGAATCATCGGCGCAGCGAGTGCCCAGACCTTGCGGTGCGTTGGGCGGTCGCGCCAGTCGGCGATCAGAGTGGACATGCGGGCTCCTTGGGGAGCGGCATTGTAGCGATAGAAGCCACCCTCACCCCAGCCCTCTCCCAGAGGGAGAGGGAGCCGACCGAGGTGTCTTGCGTCATCCATCGACCTGAGAGAATGTGCCGATTATGGATTCGCTGAAGCTCGCTCAAGTCGGTGTAGCTCTTGAATATCCCCCATTCAGTCCCCTCTCCCTCCGGGAGAGGGTTAGGGTGAGGGGCTCTTATAAGGCCTAGTGAATAATCCAGCTAAGCAACCACAACCCCAGCAACAACCAGATGATCCCGGCAATGATCGACGCATTCATGAACGCGCGAATCGCCGACCACAACAACATCAGGCCAACGATCAGCGCGATGATGCTGATGATCGAGGTGTCCATGCCCAGCGTCTTCGCCAGACCGTCGACAAAGTTGCCGCCGGCATTGCTCAGAATGTTGAACAAACCACTGAGGCCATCAACGATAAAGCGGATGATCGAACCGAGCGCCTGGCCGAGCCATTCGAAAAAGCTTTCTACCTGCATGTGTGCATCCTGATGAAAGAGCTGAGCCTTGGGCCACAACGCGGGTGGCCGAGTTCCCTGCATGATAGAAGGTTTGCACCGCCCTTGTAGGAGTGAGCCTGCTCGCGATCGCGTTGTGTCAGTTAACGATGATGTTGAATGTAATGACATCATCGCGAGCAGGCTCACTCCTACAGGGTTTACGCTTGCCTTCAGGGCGTATCCCCCCGAAGCTATACGCCTTCAGGAGAGCCCGATGAACCTTGTTGAACTGACCGAACGCCTGCACGCCATTCGCGACCGCAATGACTGGCGGCAATTTCACAGCCCGAAAAACCTCGCCATGGCCGCCAGCGTCGAAATGTCCGAACTGGTGGAGATTTTCCAGTGGCTGACGGAAGACCAGTCGCGCCAGTTGCCGGCGGACAAACTCGCCCACGCCGGGCAGGAAGTCGGCGATATCGTTCTGTATCTGTTGCTGCTGTGCAGCGAGTTGGGGTTGGACATGAATGAAGTGGTGCGCGCCAAGCTTGCCGACAGCGAACGGCGGTTCAGCCGATGAGCGACCGGCATTTTGATCAGTTGGCGACGCGTTTCGCCGAAAAAATCTACGGAGGTGCCAAAGGTGCGATCCGTCTCGCGGTGTTGCAGGCTGACCTCGCCGAAGCGCTGCCGGATCGTCCGTTGCGGGTTTTGGACATCGGTGGCGGCCTCGGCCACATGTCGCTGTGGCTGGCCGAGCGCGGCCACGACGTGACCTTCACCGAGCCGGCCGCACCGATGCTTGAAGGCGCGCGCCAGCGTTTCGCTGAAGCCGGGCAAACCGCGACGTTCATTCAGGCGCCGTGGCAGGAACTGCTCGGCCAACTCACTGAACCGTACGATCTGGTGATCTGCCACGCCGTGCTGGAATGGCTCGCCGAACCCCACGCGATCCTGCCGGTGCTGCATCAACTGACCAAACCCGGTGGCTGGCTGTCGCTGGCGTTCTACAACCGCGATGCGCTGATTTACCGCAACTTGCTCAAAGGCCATTTCAAGAAAATGCGCAAGAACAGCATGGCCGGGGAAAAGCAAAGCCTGACCCCGCAGCAGCCCCTCGACCCACGGGAATTGGCAACGCAACTCGACGGCTTGTGGCAGGTCGAAACCCAAAGCGGGATCCGGGTTTTCCATGACTACATGCCGGTGGAGTTTCAGGCCCGCGCCGAACTTGTCGATTTGCTCGAGATGGAGCTCGCTCATCGTCGTCACCCAGGCTTCGCCGGGCTTGGGCGCTACTTGCACTGGATCTGCCGGCCGATCTGATCGGAGCGCGACATGAAAGCTCAATCCGGGTTACTGCTGATGTGTCTGGGCTTGGCTGCTTGCCAGAGCAGCAACCCGTACGTGGCGCAATCGCGGCCCTTGCCGCCGGCGCCGGCGCAAGCGGCTAACACTTTCGACCGCAGCGCTTACCCGGCGCCGCCGCGTGATTATGGACGCTACCGCAGCTGGGCCTGGCTCAACGGGCAACTGCCGCCGGGCACGGCGTGGGCGGACTCGGCACAAGTGGCCGAAGCAGTGAGCAATGCCCTCGATCAGCGCGGCTTGCGCCCGCTGCACGACAATCGCCCGGCCGACCTGTTGGTCAGCGCCAATCTGCGTCTGGAAACCCGTTTGCGTCAGGTCCAGGACGACTACGGTTATTACGGCGGCGGATACGGCGGCTATGATCGATATGGTCGCGGTTACGGCATGTACAACACGGCGCCGATCGTGCGCACCTATTCCGAGCAAGTCGTGGTGGTACAGGTCAACCTGTTCGACGCCGGCAGCGGTCAACCGGTGTGGAGTGCCAGTGCCGAAACCGCGAACAAGGGCAGCGAAATCGATCGCACCGATTCGATCCGCGAGGCTGTGGAAAAGGCCATGTCGGCGTATCCTCCCAGTTAGCTTCCTGCTCATTCGAAGCTTCCGCAGGTTCATGTCTTCACTCGGAGAAAACCCATGTTCCGCCGTCTCGCTTTACTGGCCATGGCCGCGCTGCTCAGCGCTTGCGCCGCCAACCAGGTCAATCACGATTTCGATGCCAGCCGCGATTTTGCCGCCTATCGCAGCTGGAGCTGGAAAGACCCCGCCCTGCAATATCGCCCCGATGATCCGCGGATCAAAAGCGACCTGACCGAGCAACGCATCCGTCAGGCCGTGGCCGATCAGCTCGACCAGCGCGGGTTGCGTCCTGCGGCGGCGGGCGCCAAGGGTGATCTGAACGTGCAGACCTACCTGATCGTCGAGGATCGTCAGCAGCAAGTGACGACCAATTACGGCGGCGGTTGGGGTGGCCCATGGAACGGCTACTGGGGCGCGCCGATGTACAACGAAACGCGCAACATCACCTACAAGGTCGCGACCATCCAGATCGACCTGCTCGACGGCAAGGACGGCAAACTGGTGTGGCGCGGCAGCGATGAGCAGATGCTGTCCGGCAGGCCGAATCCCGATGATCGCAGCAATGCCATCCGCGAGACGGTCACGCGGATTCTGGCCAACTATCCACCGCGCTGAATTCGTTAAAAAAGTGGGAGCTGTTGAGCTCCCTTTTTTTTGTTCCACCCTAAATTCCAATGTGGGAGCGAGCCTGCTCACGAAAGCAGGGTGTCATTCAACTGTTATTTGTCTGACACGACGCCTTCGCGAGCAGGCTCGCTCCCACAGGGATGTTTGTCTGTTCGAAATGGCGCGTTGCCATTAGGCGCGTCTACACTCAGTTGCACCAATGGAGCTAGCGGCAAAGGAGTGCGCCATGTCGCCTCGTTCGCGATTCAACGGCCCGGCCCGCCAGCGCGGGGCGATTGGCTTGATGGCGGCGGCCACCCTCAGTCTGGCGGTGGTGATGCTGCTGGTGGTGGTCGACACCGGCCGCTTGTACATGGAACAACGCAAATTGCAGCGGGTGGTCGACAACGCCGCCCTCGAAGCCGTCAGCCGTGGCGGTAATTGCCTGCCGGGCCTGAGCGCCGCCAGTTATGCCGGGCAAAGCGCCGTGCGCAATGGCTACATTGTGGATGCCAGCAACACCCTCGCCACCACGTGCGGCACCTTGGTGACCGCCGCTACCGGCCTGCGCACATTCGCGGTGGATGCCACGCAAGCGGCAGCGGTCAAAGTGGCCGCCAGCCGCACGGTGACCACCAGTTTTGCCGGCGGCGTACAGGCTTTGTTCAGCGGCACACCGGTCAGTCTCAATACCACGCTCAATGCCTCGGCGGTGGCCGCCAAACCGCAGCCGACAGTGGCCCAGCTGAATATTCGCAGCACCCTGGCCAGCATCGATACGGCGCAGTCGAACATCCTCAATCCGCTGTTCTCCGGGCTACTCGGCGGCAACGTCAATCTCACGGCACTGGGCTGGGATGGCCTGCTGAACACCGACATCAACTTGCTCAAATACCTTGATCAGCTGGCGATCAATCTCAACGTCGCGGCGGGCAATTACACGCAATTACTCAACACTCAGGCCACGGTGACGCAACTGATTCAGGCCGCGGCGACGGTGGTGCAACTCAACGGCGCGACTGCGCAGGTGATCACTGCGCTGGGCCAATTGCAGGTGGCCGCGATCAACGCGGCGCCGGTCAAACTGGGCGACATCCTGCAATTGCAGACCGGCACCACGGCGGCAGGGCTGGACGCCAATCTGCAACTGCTGCAACTGATTCAGGGCGTGGTGCAACTGGCCAACAGCAAGAGTGCGGTGGCGGCGACGTTGCCGATCAGTGTGCTCGGGCTGGCGAATGTCACGGTGCGGGTGAAAGTGATCGAGCCGCCGCAGTTCTCTGCGATTGGCGATCCGGCGCGGGCCAAGGTCAATCCGACCGGGCCGGACCGGATTTATGTGCGTACGGCGCAGGTTCGCACGCTGGTCTCAGTGAATCTGCCGGTGCTGTCCGGGGTGACGGGGCTGACCAATGCCGTGCTGGGGCTGGTGGGTGGATTGACCCCGACCCTCAATGCACTACTGAGTCTGAATCTGGTCAGTACGCTCAATTCGGTCCTGTGCCTGTTGGGTGCGGGTTGTGAGCAACTTGATCCACAATTGCTGCCATCACCGCAAATCGACATCAGTCTGGATGCCGGCGGCGCCAAGAGTTATGTCACCGATTACAGCTGTCCGACGGGCACCACCGGCACCAAGAGCCTGACCGCGCATACCATCACGTCCATCGCTGACTTGAAACTCGGCAAGATCGATCCGACCAATGCCTTTTCTTCGGCGGCCGAACCCACGGTGGCACCCTTGGCGCTGATCGATCTGGGGATCGTCACCTGTCACAAAATCCTGCTGCTCGGCACCTGTGATCCTGCCACCCATGTTCCTTTCGGCGCGGGAGGCATCGGCATCATGCTCGACACCAGCGTCGCGCAAAACACCCAAAATCTGGTGTTCTCCAGCAGCACGCCGTTCGCCACCCCGGCCAACCTCAAACTACCGCCGAGCATCTTGCCGGCAGCGCCAACCAGCAACATCGTCGGCAGCCTGTCGAATACCCTCGCGGGGATCAACCTGATCGTCTACAAACCGCAGGGCAGTAATCCGTTGGGCTCCATTGTCACCGGCGTCGCTTCGTTGATCAGCGATGTCGCCAACCGATTGTTGCCCGTGGTGACCGGGGCACTTAGTCCGTTGCTCGACCCGCTGCTGAACAACCTGCTCAAAGGTTTGGGCATCAACCTGATGGACGTCGACGTCGGCGCCAACATGACCTGCGGTCAGACCGGCAAGGCCTATCTGGTGATCTAGGTGTCCGCGGCAATCGGCAACTCAATGCAGAATCGCGCGCCCTCCACCGAGTTGCGCACGCTCAACTGGCCGCCCATGTTGTCGATGATGCCGTAGCTCACCGACAGCCCCAATCCGGTGCCGACACCGATCGGCTTGGTGGTGAAAAACGGCTCGAAGATCCGCTCCAGCAAGCGCGGGTCGATGCCGCCACCGTTGTCCTCGACCCACAGCCGTACACTCTGTTCATCGCGTTCAGCGTAGATCGCAATCCACGGTTTGAAGCTCGAGTCCTTCTCGCGTTTGCTCAGCAACGCATCTCGCGCATTGACCATCAGATTTATCAATACCTGCTCAAGCTGATCAACGTAGCCGCGCACCTGAACCTCGAACCCGGTCTCGCTGATGCGCAAGTCCACGCCTTTGCCGCGCATGCCTTCGGCCAGTAGCGACAGCGTGCCTTCGATGGCCGAGGCGGGGTTGAACAGTTGCTGCTCGATCTCCGAACGTCGGCCGAATACGCGCATGTGATCGACTACTTTCGCCGCACGCTGAACCTGCGCATCGATGCGGTTGAGTTTGTCGGTCAGGTAATCGACCTGCACATCGCCGTTGCCCAGACGCTTGAGCACGTTGACGATGGCCATGCGCATCACGTTCAGCGGCTGATTGATTTCATGGGCAAGCCCGGTGGCCATTTCGCCAAGGGTGGCCATTTTCGCGCTTTGCGTGAGTTGCTGCTGCGAACGGCGCACTTCGGTGTTGTCGCGGCCCACCGCTTGCACCTCGATCAATTGGCCGTGTTCATCGAACACGCCACGATCGGACCAGCCCCACCAGGCGTGTTCGCGGCCGGGCAGTTGCAGGCTGATTTCTGCGGTGCTTACCGGGTGCTCCGCCGTCAGTGATCCGAGACGCTGGACGAAGGCGGCGCGTTGTTCCGCGGACATCCAACTGCCGAGATCGACCCCCGGCAGTTGCTCCGGTGTGCATTCCAGGTACGTCGCCAGCGGCCGGTTGCCGAAGGTCAGAATCAGGTCCGGGCGGTAGCGACAGATCATTGCCGGCGAATCCTCCACCAGAATCCGGTAGCGCTCTTCACTTTTTTTCACCTGCTCGGCCGCCAGAGTCGCTTCGGTGACGTCCAGCCACAAACCAACCGCTTCGACCGGCAGGCCGAGGTCATTGCGCAGCAACTTGGCTTCATCAAGCAGCCAGTGATATTCACCGTGACGATCGCGCAGGCGATAACGCGCGCGCACCGAACCTTCGCGCAACAACTGACGGCTACGGGCGAAATACCGGTCGCGATCGTCAGGGTGAATCATTTCGATCAGTGCGCCGCTGCTGCAGTCCTCAAGGCTCCAGCCCAACAAGGGCTGCAGGCTGGCACTGAAGAACGCCGGGATCAGCGCGCCTTCGTGGTAGTGCTGGACGTAAATTACTGCGGGCGAACTGGCGATCAGGTTGTCCAGCCGTGCATGCGCGGCGGCGGCCCGTTGTTGCTGGTTCTGGATATCGCTGATATCGAGCATGAAACCGGCCAATCGGCGGAACTCGCCATTGCCAATCACTTGGCCCTGCACGCGATACCACGTGGGCGCCTGCTCGTTATTACCACCGCGCAGGCGCACCGATAACGTCAGGGCTTCACCGTGTTGTTGCAAGGCTTGCAGACGGCTGCGCAATTCGTCGCGGTCGGCGGGATGGATTTGCGCCAGCCAGTCTTCCAGCGCTAATCCGCCAGGGGGCACGTTCAGGGCCGCTGCCAGCGCGGGGGCCAGTTGAATGTGGGCGTCGCCTGCCAAAATCTCCCACCAGCCGGTGCCGAGCAGGGTTTGCAGCGCTTCGATGCGTTCCAGTTGCAGGTGATGTTGCTGTTCGCGCAGGCGCCCGAGCAACGGCCCGGCGAGCGCGCCGAGCAGTGTCATCCAGTCGCGTTCGGTCAGGTATGGCGCGGCACTGTCCACGGGATAAAAACCGCAGAGCAGCCAGGCCACCACACCGCGCTCATCGCTATACGGCACCGCGAAACCCTCGGCACTGCCGAACAGGGCCTGCACCCGCGAGTGTTCATCGAGGCCATGGTGTGCGCCGACGCGTTGCGGCGCGGCACCGTTCAGGCTGTCCAGCGGCGTGCCCAGGCGTTGCTGGTCGTGCCACAGGTTCGGCGCATCGTGGGCGCGATGCTGACGATAGATCTGCCAGCCCTGTTGCTCATCATCGAGCAAGGCCAGCGCCAGACAGGGGATATGCCAGCGCTGGGCGATCATTTGCAATTGTTCGCTGACGATCACCGGCAAACGCACTTGGCTGCAGGCGCGTACCTGTTCACTGACCTGCCCGGCAATCAATTGGCAGGCGTCACGCTGACGCGATTGTTGGCGTTCGAGCAGCAAGTCAGCGATGTCGATCAACTGCATCAGCCAGCCGTCGCCCAACGGCTGTACCCAGCCGCGCAGGTGCACGGTTTGCTCGCCCAGGCCGCAGAAGTCGAGATCCAGCAAGAGCCCCTGCCACTCCCGTGGCCGACCTTCGATGGTCAGTGTGCTGTGGGGCAGCAGATAAGTGCTGAGTGGCAAGGGCTGATCTTGAGGTTTGAACTGCGCCAGCAGATGGCGCAGCGGGCCGGCCATTTGCACCACGCCACCGTCGTCGTTCAGGTACAGGTGCAAGCCTGTTGCGGGTGAGCCGAGTGGGTCGGGCAACTCGTGGGCGGCGGGCGGCGTGCGTTTGAGCAAGCGCCCGAAGAGCTTGTCCCTCGACGTCAAAATTGCAGACTCGATTTGGCGGTCAGGTAGGTGGGCAGATTGGGCACTGTGCCAACGACCGGAAGCACCAGAAACGGTATGACCTGATTCAACTTGCTGACCGGATAATCCACTCGCACCGTCAGCAGGCCTGATGCGCTGTACTGGCTGCTGGTATCAACGCCGATCACCAGGTTGAAGACCGGCGGAATCCAGGACAATTGCTGGGTCAGCGTGGCGTTCGCGGTGTTGAGCACGACTGTTGAATAGTTGGGTGTGTTGGGATCGACCGCGACACTGCGACGTACCGCTTCGGACGTGGCCTGGTTGAACGATTGCATCATCACCAAGGGCAGGCTGTAACTGACCAGGCCGTAAAACACGGCGAAAAAAATGATGAACACCAAGGCGAACTCGATCGCCACCGCACCTTTTTGCGACTTCCGAAAGCCGGTTTTCATGAGTGCGTCTACCCTGACTGTCACTGCGTAGTATCAGCATAGAATCATTCCGCAAAAATGGACGGTTTTTACCCGATGTACAGTTTTGTCCTCCTGATCTGGCTGGGGCTGTGCGCGGCGCAAGACGCTCGCCAGCGGCGCATTGCCAATGGCCTGACCCTCGGTGTGGCGGCGCTGGCGCTGATCTGGCTGCTGTGGACCGGCAGCACCTGGCTGGGCGCTGACGCAGGGCAGGGCGGTTGGGCCTGCCTGATCGCACTGGCGCTGACCCTGCCGGGGTTTTTCATGGGCCGGATGGGCGCCGGCGATGTGAAATTAATGACAGCTCTGGGGCTTGCGACGGACGGTCTGTTTATTCTCGGCGTGTTTATTGGTGCGGGGTTCGCCAGCCTGATCTGGCTGCTGCTGGCGCCAAGAGTCTGGCTCCATATGAGTCAAGGGCTTAGAGAACGTCTGCGATATCTGGCGCCGGACATGTCAAAAAAGCTGCCATTTGCACCGTTCGTGCTGGTCGGTGCTGTGCTCGTTGTACTTTGGATCCATTAGTCGCCAAGCGCCACTAGTTCTATGTACATAGTCGGAAAGTACGTCTACTTTCAAAGTAACTGGTTATACAGCCAAAGGCTGACAGTACAGGAATGGTCAGCTTTGGCCTGGGACATGGAGTAGCACGTGAACAAGCTTACGTCTGCGGTAAAAGTCCTCGTGGTCGACGATCAGCCGTTGATTGTGGAGGAGTTGTGCGAGTTTCTTGAAAGCAGCGGTTATCGCTGTGTGCCGTGTGAGTCGAGTCAGCAGGCGATCGAGCGGTTCAGTGAGGACGCGGAAATCGGTCTGGTGCTGAGTGATCTGCACATGCCGGACATGGATGGCATTCAGTTGATTCAGGAATTACAGCGGCTGGCGGGCAAGCGTCGGGCGTTCGAGGCGATCATGCTGACTGGGCGTGCCGACAAGCAGGATGTGATCAAGGCGTTGCGTGCCGGGATTGCCGATTACTATCAGAAGCCGATTGATCTGGATGAGTTGCTCGAAGGTGTGCGGCGTCAGGAGGTGGCGCTGCAGGAGCGGCAGAAGAATCTGCATTTGGGGCATTTGAATCAGAAGTTGCAGTTTTTGTCTGAGTCGATTGATGACCTTTATCAGGATCTGGACAAGGTGCGGCGTAGTCCTTCGACGGTGGTTCGCGATGGGTTGGTTGGTGAGCCTGTTGAGGCTGAGGCGCAGGAGATGCCGGAGATTTTCAATCAGCTGTCGCCGCGGCAACTGGATGTGGCGCGGTTGGTCGGTAAGGGGCAGACCAATTATCAGATTGCCTGTGAGTTGGGGATTACCGAGAACACGGTGAAGCTTTATGTTTCGCAGGTGTTGCGGTTGACGCATATGCATAATCGGACGCAGTTGGCTTTGGCCTTGTCGCCGAGTGCTTCTGCTTCTCGGCAGCGGGTTACGGCGCATTGACTTGGCGGTCTGTGGGCCGACCATGTTGTGGGTGGTTTGGGTGAATATCCGTTGTTGCGGGTGTTGCCGCTGGCGGTTCCGCTCTTACAGCGGGTCACTTTTGGCAAACGCCCCAAAAGTAACCAAAAGGTCTGCGCCCTGACGTTCGGCCCGCTCGCTAGGGCTCGGGGTTCCTTCGCTCCGGGATCGATCCGGGGGCATCGCTTCCGGTTTGCTTCGCTGCACCTCCTTTCGATGTGTTCGACTTCGTCGAACGGCGCTGCGCGCCTACCCCCGGATCAATCCCTCCACTCAGCCTGCCGACGGGCTCCAAGATCAAAAGCAGGCGAGCTGACACTCGGCCTATTGAGTGGTGAAGAGCGGGTGTTCGGCTTTAGTTTTGTGGTGGGTTTGCCCCTAATCGGAACGCCGCCCGCCCAACCCTCTCCCTAGGGAGAGGGAGCTGATCTGGTGCTTTTCAGAATCTGAGTTCGACGCAGTATTTCACGTCGGCGTACCTCTACCAAACACCCCGGTCAGTCCCCTCTCCCTCTGGGAGAGGGCTAGGGTGAGGGGCTTTTGATCTGTTTCAGAATCTGAATTCGACTCGGTATTTCACGTCGGCGTAGCTCTCCCAGACAACTCGGTCAGTCCCCTCTCCCTCTGGGAGAGGGCTAGGGTGAGGGTCGGCTTTTGCTGTTTAACTTTGTGTCAAATAACCAGAACCTTCCCACAAGGTTTTCAGGTTGTCCGTCGGACGTGCGCTCTCTAGTCTCTGGCTGTCGCTGAACACTCAGCGATCGGGTGTGAGAACCCGGCAATTTATGGTCATCCAGTTTCTGTGCACGCATAATCGCCGCCAGCTTGTCTGCTGTCTGCAATGTGTCATGGCGGCTGTGTGCGGGCAGACTTCGGTCTGGCCGGGTGTCCATAACCGGTATTCTCACCCCGCATACAGCTGCCACCTTTTGCCCCGTGAGAATGGCAGAGGGTGGCGGCAAAGACTTTGGAGTTGTTTCAATGGACAAACTGATCCCCGACCCACCCCTCGAACCCACCACCCCGCTCGAAGAAGCCATCCGCGCCGACAACCTCGAAAAAAACCGCGAAGCCATCAAGCGCGCTCTCGATTTCTACCTCTGCCCCGAACCTGCAAAACCCCGCCAACCGAGCACGATGTTTCTCATCCATCCGAAAATCGATACCGAAAGCCTGCTCGCTCACGCCTGCGAATCCCTGGCTTCGGCCAATACGCTGGCCGGTAACTTTGCCGATCAACTCGGCCGGCCCGAGCGTAATACTGCGCTGGCGATTCAGCAGATCATCATGCTGGCTGAGCTGGCGGTAAACCGGGCACTGGATCGGGTCGATCCGCAGACCTGATCCGTCAGGCACACCGCGTCATCGTTCTTCGCGAGCAGGCTCGTTCCCACAGGTGGAGTGCATTTCAAAAGGTGGGAGCGAGCCTGCTCGCGAAAGCGCTCGCAAGGTCAGCACCTCACTAATTCTTGGTCTCGATCTTCCCACCCGCATCCGGATCATAAAAATCCGGAATCTCATATTTGTACTTTTTCAACCAGCGCTGCATCGCCAGATCCCGTTCGGTCGCGGTTGCCGTTTGTGGCTTCGGCGAGGCGGCTTTGTTGCGGCTTTGCAGGACCAGCCAGCCTTCGGTTTCCTGTTGTTGCGCCGAGGCGGGGCCGGCGTCGATGGCGGTGGCGCTGAGGGGCATGCTGAGCAGGGTCAGGTAGCACAGGCCTTTGAAGGGATGCATGGCTGTCTCCTTATTTGAGCGATGACGGCAACGGCTCAGCGACGGCGGCCACTTGATTGCTGGTGGCGGGTTTGGTCTTGACCGGGGCTTTGAGTTTTTCTGCACGTTGCTGGGCTTCGGTGAATTGTTGCGGGGTCAGTTTGGCGCGGCTGACGATTTCGGCGGCTTGTGGCCAATCGTTCTGGTACAGCAGCAGGGTGACCATGTTCAGGGTTGCCAGTTGGTTGTTCTGCTTGAGTTCGATGGCGGTGAGGAACTCGAAACGTGCGTCGTTGAGGCGTAGCTGGTTGAGGTAGACCACGCCGAGGTCGTTGCGGATTTTTTCGTCGGTGGGGGCCAGGCGGGCGGCGCGTTGCAGGTGGGCCTGGGCCTGGCCGTTGTCGCCACGGGCGGCGTAGAGTTGGCCGAGGCCGTGTTCGGCTTCGGCGGTCAGGCAACCGCCAAGCAGGCTGCGATACAACGGTTCGGCTTCGCTGCGGCCGAGCAAGCGATAGACCTTGGCTTTGCGCAGGCGAACTTCGCTGATGTTGTCCGGCAGGCTTTGCAGGTTGGCCAGGCTGGCGTGCAGTTTGCCGTCGCTGGCCAGGTCGTCCGCGAGGTTCAGGGCCAGCTCCTGCTCCTGGGTCATTTTGCTGCAACTGCTCGGTGACAGCAGCGCCGTCCACGGTGCCTGGCCGTCGGTGGCGCAACCGCCGAGCAGCAACAGACTTGCCATGACTATCAGTACTTTCATCAAACGCTCTCCATGAGCAAGGTCAGTTGGCGAATGCCCGGGCTATCGCGGTGAAGCCCGGGCCGGCGAGGACGATCAGCAATGCCGGAAACAGAAACAGCATCATCACCACCGACATCTTCGCGGACATTTTCGAGATGTATTCCTGCAAGCGGGTCAGGCGGCGGTCATCCAGCAGTTGCTTTAGCGCCAGCAGCGACTTCATCGCGCCGCCGCCCTGTTGAATCAGTTGCTGGAGGATCACGCAGGTGTCAGTGAATTCGTCGACGGCGAGCATCACCGCGGCTTTGTTCAACTCCTGGCCGAGTTCCAGGCCAGAGTCGACACGGGTCAGGATCAGGCGCAGTTCGCTGGTCAGTTCCGGCAGCAGCTTTTGCGCTTCAATGCTGAGTACGCGCAGGGCTTGTTCGACGGCCATGCCGGATTCGAAGAGGATGCGCAGCAGTGGAATGAACGTCGAGACCTCCACCGCGATGGTTTTCTGCCGCCGCGTCGCTGCGTAAGCCAGCAGACGTTTGGGCAGAAGATAGCCGCCGCCGGTGGCGAGCATCGGCACGATCCAGCGGTTGTCAGCCTGGGGGAAAAACACCTCTTGCAGAAAAATCGCCAAACCCAACGTCAGCAGCGGCGTGCCGATCTGGCAGGCCGCAAACAGCGCGCGTTCGTTGGCGCGGCGCCAGCCGAGGCGGTTGAGCAGGGTCTGGGTTTCGCTGTCGATGCTCACCGAACGCTGGCCGAACTTGCTGCTGCCCAGTGCGCGCAGCCAGCTGCCGAAGCGATTTTCACGCACCAGATGCCCTTGCAAGCGCTGATTGACCTGACGCACCCGACGCCGTTCGGTCAGCAAGTGATTGACCACGAGTAGCAGGGCGCCGAGCAGCAACATGAGAGCGGCGAGGTAGACCATGTCAGACGCTCCGTAACATGCGCCACAGCGCCAGGCTGCCGAACACTTGCAACACGGCAGCGCTGATCAGCATTTTCTGCCCGCTCGCGTCGTTCCACATCCCGAGCATGTAGCCGGGGTTGGTCAGCATGAAGTAACTCACCAGCAGCAGCGGCAACGAACCGAGCACCCACGCGGTCATGCGTGTTTCGCCGGTGAGCGCACGCAGTTGCCGCGCGCCTTGGTCGCGTTCGCGGATCAGTTTGATCAGGTTCTCCAGCAGCTCGCTGGCGTTGCCGCCGTAGCGATGATTGACCTTGAGGCCGAGGGCGAACATGCGCAGTTCGTCCTGTTCATACAGTTCGGCGAAATCGCTGACCGCGTCGGGCAGGTTCACCCCCAGTTGCACGTTGCGCTGGACTCGGCCCATGGCTTTTTTCAGCGGATCTTCACTGGCTTCAATGCCGCCCATGACTGCGTCGCTCAGGGTGCGCCCGGACTTCAGGCTGCGCACGGTGTGATCAAGCAACTGCGGCAGTTGCTCGATCATCCGTTTGACCCGGCGCTGGTAGAGCACGGCGATGTACAGTCGCAGCGCCAGTGGCGGTACGAAGATCATCAGCAGCAGGCCGACCCAGTCGGCGAGAAAAAACCCCAGCGCGATCGCCAGCGCCCACAGACTCAGCCACAGGCCGAAACGCTCGGTCGGACGGCCCAGTCCAGCACGCAGAAACATCCGCTCCAGGCCGATCCACACAGGTTTTTCAGGCGCCAGTTGCGGCTGTCCGGCGGCCAGTCGGTTGAGGACTTTTTCCGTGGCGGTCTTGCGCAAGCCTTGCAGGAACAGACGGATCGACAGCCCCAGCAGCGTCAGGCAGATAACGATGAGAATGATCGGTCCCAGCATGCTCGGTGCTCCTTGCCGTCAGCCCAGATGAGCCTCGTGGCGCAGCTTGTCGCCGGCCGGATTGACGGCTTCGCGCAGGAAGCCGAAACCGCTGCGGCGGTCGAGGCGGAACAGGGTGTTGGTGACGTAGACGTCCTCGCGAATGCCGACCACTTCCACGACCTCGCTGACGCAGCGGCGCCCGTCAGGCATGCGCGTCAACTGGATGATCACGTCGAGGGCGGCGCAGATCATCTGGCGCAGGGTGCGTTCGGCGATGGAGCGGCCGGTCAGGCCGACCAGTGTTTCCAAGCGCAGCAGGGCATCCTGGGCGTTGTTGGCGTGTACGGTGCTCATCGAGCCGTCGTGACCGGTGTTCATCGCGGTGAGGACGTCGACCACTTCGACGCCACGAATCTCGCCGAGGATGATTCGGTCAGGGCGCATCCGCAGGGCGTTGCGAATCAGGTCGCTGGCCTTCACTTCACCGTGGCCTTCGGCATTGGGCGGACGGGTCTCCAGGCGCACCACGTGCGGGTGGCCGAGTTGCAATTCGGCGACGTCTTCGATGGTCACCAGACGTTCGTGCGGGTTGATCAACTGGCTGAGAATATTCAGCAGCGTGGTTTTGCCGGTGCCCGTGCCGCCACTGATCAGGATGTTGCAGCGCTTGCCGACGGCATTCTGGAAAAACTCGAAGATCGACAGGTCGATGGTTTGCATCGCCATCAGGTCTGTGCTCTTGAGCATGTCCTTGCGAAATTTACGGATCGACAGGCATGGACCGTCGAGGGCGATCGGCGGAATGATCGCGTTGACCCGACTGCCATCCGGCAGGCGTGCATCGACCATCGGCGAAGACTCGTCAAGGCGCCGACCGAGTGGCGCGAGGATGCGTTGCATCACGCGTTCGACGTGATGCGCATCGATAAACCGCAGGTCACTCTGGTGCAGCACACCGTCGCGTTCGATGAACACCCGGTGCGGGCCGTTGACCAGAATTTCGGTCACCGACTGATCGCGCAGCAGCACTTCCAGCGGGCCGAAACCGGTGAGCTCGTCAACGATCTCTTCGGCCAGCCGCTCCATTTCGTAGCGCGATATCGCCAAGTGCAAGCGCGCGATGTATTCGGCGACTTTGTCGGTGACAAATTGCGCGAGTTGCTGGCGTGAACCTTCCAGCAGGTTTTTCCCCGACTCTTCGAGGGCGTCGATGATGTAGCGATGCAGCACCAGTTTCAGGCCTTCGTGATCGCTGTTGCCGACGCCACTGCGGGGCGCCGCACCGAAGAGTTTTTCTGCGCTCATGAGGTGCCTCGCAAGCGGTCGAACCAGGTCACTTTAGGCTTGGCCAAGCCTTCGGAGCGTTTCGCCAGACGTTCGCCGAGGGCGCGCAGGCTCTGCGTGAGTTTTTCGCGCGGGGCCAGTTCGAATAGGCTGACGCCCTGGTTTTTCGCGTTCAGACGAACTTCCGGGGTGAGGGCCAGCGTGGCAATCACTTCCAGGTTGAAGGTCTTGCCGAGGGTGTCCGAATCGGGCGCGACGTTGCTCAAGTAGCGGTCGATCAGCAGGCGTCCGTGGTCGAGCTTCATGCCTTTTTCGCGCCACAGATTGAGCACGGCAAGGTTGCGTCGGCAGTTGAGCACGTTCTGATCGGTGTACCAGAGCAACTTGTCGCAGTGGCTGACAAAGGTGCGCAAGGCTTCGCTGTCGGTCTGCCCGGTGAGGTTCACGACGATGTGCTGGAAGTGCTGGCGCAAGGCGCTGAGCAACATGTACAGCTCGGCAGCGCTGGTGTTTTCCAGCGGCTCGTCGTTGCTGGCGTAGGCGAGAATCCGCAGGCCGGCTTCGGCACTGGTGAAGGCGCTGTCGATCAGCGTGGCGTCGAGCCTGCGCAAGTGGCGCAAGGCATCGCCGAAGTGGAACGAACTTTCCAGCCCGAGCAGGGCGAGGCTGTCACCGCGCGGCAAACCGAGATCAAGCAACAAGGTTTGCTGACCGCTTTTTTGCACCACCAACGCCATGTGATTGGCCAGCAGTGCGCCGTCGGAACTGCTCTGCACGCCATACATCACCGTGAGGCCGCCCAATTGCGTATTCGGTGCCACGGGCGGCAGGCGTTTGCTCAAACGCCGCACCAGCCCGGCGACTTCACTGGAGCGTGAACCGTAAGCGACAAAATCCCGGGCGCCGGCGCGCATCGCGTTGAGCACCAACTGATTGTCCATGCCGTCGCCGAGCGCCACGATCGCCAGCATCGGTTTGGCCTCCAGCGCGCCTTCGATCAACGCGCTCTGGGCGACCACGTGCTCGCGATCAAGGCCGACGAACACCAGATTGGCAAAGGTCACGTCCACCAGCGCCAGCAGTTCATCAAGGCTGCCGCCACCGGCGCTGACCACTTGGCCCAACGGTGCGAGCGCGCCTTGCAGCCACTCCAGATCGGTGCTGTTGCGGGTGATGGCGAGAAAAGTCTGGCTCAGGCTCTGGCTCATTGCGATAACCCGCTGCGCTTGTCGAAGTTGCCGTTTTCAAGGAAGAACATGCGGTAGAAATTCGGATCGTAATTACGCAGTTTTTCGCCCGGTAACGACGGCAGTTGCGCATCGGCGGCCAATGGCTGGACCAGATGCGGGGTGACGATCATCAGCAGTTCGCGTTCTTCGCGCTTGATCTGCGAGCCTTTGAAAAAGGCGCCGAGCACCGGGATGTCGCCGAGGCCGGGAAACTTGTTCACTTGCGAGCTGTTGGTGGTGCTGATCAAGCCACTGATGACGAAGCTTTCGCCATCGCCGAGTGACACGCTGGTGTCGGTGCGGCGGATGGTCAGGGCCGGCACAGTGGTGCCGGCAATCTGTACGGCGTTGCTGAAGTCCAGTTCGCTGACTTCCGGGGCGACCTTCAACGCAATGCGATCGCGGCCGATGATGGTCGGTGTCAGGGTCAGGCGGATACCGAATTCCTTGTATTCGATCGACACGCTGTCACTGCCGGAACTGGGCACCGGAATCGGGATTTCACCGCCGGCCAGAAAGCTTGCGCTCTGCCCGTTCAGTGCCACCAGACTTGGCCGCGCGAGGGTATAGGCGAAGCCGCTGGTTTCCAGCGCATTGATGATCGCCATGGTCTTGCCGCCGACCCACGAGAAGTTGAACAGCGAGTTGTCCACCGGCAGGCGTGGCTGCGGCACCCCATCAATCGGCGGCAGGGTGCCGGGCGAGCCGAACAGAAAGTTGCCGCGCGTGCCGATCAATGAGGCGGTGGCTTCCTTGAGTTTGGTCCGGCTGACTTCGACGAAGCGAATATCGGTCTGCACTTGCGACGGCAGGCTCGGGTCATCCGAGGGCAGGGTGGCGGTCATGGCGGCAGTGGCGGCGCCCTGAACAAAGACCATGCTTTGGCGCGGCTCGCTTGAACACGAGGTCCAGACCATCAGGCTGGTGGCACCGGGCGCAACGCCGGTGAGCAGAAAGGACGAACTGCCGTTGGCGTGCACGTCGGCGATTTTCGGATCGCCAATGGCCAGACGGGTGATCGCCACTGGCGATTGCACATCCTGCTGAAAGCCTTCGCCGATTTCGATCACCGGCGGCATGCGCCCCAGTGCCGAACAGTTGCCGACCGCCGCCAACGCGGCGTCCATCGACAGGCCCATCAGTAGCAGGGCGCGCAGCATGGGTTTGAATGTCGGCCTGGAACGACTCTGCATGCCCTTGGATCCTTGCGCAGTCATGGGTTTTGTTGGGTGATTTGGTTGCCGCGAATGATTTCCACGGCAGGCCTCGGCGCCGCGCCGGAACCGCCGCCGGTAGGCGCTTTCGGTCCAGCGCCCAAGGCCAGTTGGGTGAACTGGAAGAGTTGGCTGTTGGCGCTGCTCAGATGCTCCGGCGCCTGAGTTTCGCCGGCCCAGTATTTGGCCAGGCGTTGTTCTTCACTGCTGCGTACGGCCAGACGCAAGGTGCCGACTTGCGTTGCCAACATCAGTCGGCTGAGCAGTTGTTCGGGCACTGCCAGCACCACGGTGCGCGCGGCGATGCGGCGTTGATCCTGTTTGAGTTTTTCCTCGGCGCTCAGGGCCGGCGAGGCGGGTTGGCCGTCGTTGGTCAGGCCGTACTGGTCACCGACACCCAGCACGCGCATGGCCGGTAAAACGATCTGCGCAGATTGTTCGAGGTTGCTGGAATCCTGGCGCAGGTAGAGCAAGACATCGACGTAATCCCCGGGGATCAGTTGCCCGGCCGCGCCGATCACTTCGTCGACTGCCACGGTCAATGCGCGTTCATCGCTGTGAATCATGCGTGCCAGTGAGCCGCCGGCGCTGAAGCTTTCATCGTTCAGCCAGGTGCCGGCGCTGAGGTGCCGCCAGGGTGTGCGGCCGATGGCCTGATCGACGTTGCTCAAGCTGCCGGCCGGTGCACTGCGCAGTTTTTCCACCGCGACATCGGCAGCGGTCAGCGCGGTAAAGGGCGGCACGTCATGCAGCAGTACCACCACCGGTTGGCGGGCCTGGTCTTCGGCGATCGCGACAGTTTTTTCAACGGTGACGGCTGGGGCAACGGGGGCTTCGGCGACGGGTGCCGGTTGACGACTGAGCACCAGTCCCCAGTAACCGACAAAGATCGCTCCAAGCATAAGGATGGCTGCAAGGCCCATGGTGACGCGACTGTTCATGACGGTTCTCCCTTTCCTGCTGCACTACCCACCGCACTTGCTTACGAGAGAAGTTCCCAATCCGGCAGCTATGAACATGCAACTATTTCGCTATTTCCACGCTAGCTGATCCAAGCCAAAACGCCATTAGTGACAGGAAAATAACCCACTAAAGTATGAGTCTTGGCCAATTAACAGCAGCAATCGGCAACTTCGCGATGTGATTAATCCTTTGTAATTAATCCGTTCTTACAGTTGATGGGTGGGGGTTTGTTGACAATGCTCAAATGGCACGGTGGTTCTTTGCCGTTGTAGTGACATCAGCGCCAGAGGCGCAAAGGAGCAGTCCTATGTTTCGCATGACTTTCGACTATCTAATGTCCAGAGCCCGGGGGTTCATCAAGAATGAAGAAGGGGCTTCGGCGATCGAGTACGCCATTGTGGTGGCGATGGTCGCCGTCGTGGTTGTGGCATTCGTAAGCCCTCTTGGCGATAGGGTGCTGGCGATCTTCAATAATATTTTGACGTCTCTTGATGGTACGGTTGTGACACGGCCGACGCCTTGAGTCATGGGAACGCTGCACCTGGCTGATATCGCACTACAATGGATTTTCCATTCAGCTTTCAGGTATTGCCTATGAACGCGTCTTCGCCGCACCGCCAACAGTTGCTTCTGGTTGACGATGAAGAGGACGCGTTGCTGGAACTGGCGGAGTTGCTGGAGGGTGAGGGGTTTGTCTGTCATGCGGCGACGTCGGTGAAGCTGGCGTTGCATCATCTGACTCGCCATCCTGATATCGCGCTGGTGATTACTGATTTGCGTATGCCGGAGGAGTCCGGGATGTCGTTGATCAAGCGGTTGCGTGAGCATACTTCTCGGCAGCATTTGCCGGTGATTGTGATGTCGGGGCATGCGGATATGGAAGACGTCAGTGATCTGTTGCGGCTGCAGGTGGTGGATCTGTTTCGCAAGCCGATTTATTACGTCAGGTTGTTGGAGACTCTGGATAATTTGTTTCCCAAGCCTTCGAGGAATGTGGCTGGGTGATTGGGGGCCTATCCGTTGCTGCGGGTGTGGCTGATTAGGGTTCCGCCCTTACGGCGGGTCACTTTTTCCAGACGCCGAAAAAGTAACCAAAAAGGCTTGCTCCTACGTGCGGCCCGCTCGCTGGGGCTCGGGGTTCCTTCGCTCCGGGATCGATCCGGGGGCAGCGCCTACGGTTTGCTTCGCTGCACCTCCTCTCGCTGTGTTTGGCTTCGCCAAACGGTCGCTACGCTCCCACCCCCGGATCAATCCCTCCACTCAGCCTTCCGACGTCGCCCATGGATCAAGATCAAGAGCTGCAGCCGAGCTAACGCTCATCCTGTTGAGTGGTGAAAAGCCTAGGAGCGGCGTGGGTCGCTTTTGCTTTTCTGTGGGGGCGAGTTTGCTGCGGACGGCGTTCCTACGAAAGCGGCCTGACAGCCGGCCAATTTCTAACTGAATGCACTCAATCCAACTGTAGGAGTGAGCCTGCTCGCGATGGCGGCCTGACAGCCTGCCAATCTCTCTCTAGATGCACCAGTTCAAACTGTGGGAGCGAGCTTGCTCGCGAAGGCGGCCTGCAATCCGACCCATTTCTGCCGGTTGTACATTCCACCCGCCGCTGCCGAAGCCTCCTTGGTATTTCAGCTTACAACTGGTAGCTGAAACTGATGCTGTACCTGGGCTTGCGATTGAACGTGTCCAGTGCTTCATCCGACATCGCCTTTGCCGCCTCCAGCGCAATGTTGTAGTACTTGGCATCGCCAAACCGCAGCCCGATTGCTGCCGATGACAGATTGTTGGCCTTTACCGGCAGTTCATTGAACCAGCTGCGCGAGCGATCGAGCACGACATACGGTTGCAGGATGCGCACCCAGTTGCCGTCGCGGTTGAAGCTGTAGTTGACCTCGTACGCCACGCCCCAGCCCTTGTCGCCGGACGCTTGATCGTCGGGATAACCGCGACCGAAATTCTGCCCGCCGAACACCGCGCGCTCGCTGTCGGGCAGGGTGTCGTCGCTCCAGTACAGCGCGGCCGAGAGCACGCCTTGCCAGTTGTCGAGGAACTTGTTGCTCTGCACCCCGGACAGGCGTACGCGGAAGAAATCGAGGTCGATGTCGTCGTAGTTGGTATGCGCGCCCAGGCTGTCGAAACCCTGATACACGCCGCCACTGAGAATACGCAGTTGCCGGGCATCGGCTTTGCGCCAGTCGCCTTCGAAAGCCAGAGCGCGTACGTCGGTACGGAACTCGGTGCTGAACGGGAAGTTGATGCCGTTGTAGCGGGTCTTGTCATCGACTGCGTACAGGCGCGAGCCGGCGGTCAGCAATTCGTTGGAGGCGGCAATCAACGGCAGGGTGAACCCGATGGAGTAGCGGTCATTTTCTCGATGGGTGCTGAGTCGACCACCGCCGTCGATGAGGACTTCGGTACTGGGATCGGCGCGGTAACGTGAAGCAGACAGCGCCAGTTGCGCGCCCTCGTCATTGAGGAACTGGTTGTAGTCGAGGCGGTAGTAATGCTCATGATCGTCACCCGGTGGAAACAGACCGCTGAGGGTCAGTTGTTCGCCCATCGAGGTTTGCGAATTGCTACTGACGCCGAGCAGGGCCTGGGTGCCGTTGCGGTTGTCTTCGGTGGTGCTCAGCGTGCTGGTGAAGGGTTTGCGACTGGCCTGGGCGACCAGCGTTGTCGCGCCGTCGGTAGTGCCGGGCGGTGGCACCTGGGCCTGGATCGTTACGCCGGGAATGCGCGTCATCAGCGTGGTGTAGCGCTCGAACGTCTTGCGGGTCAGCGGCCGTTCGGCCTGGATCTTCGCCGCCAGTTTGTCGAGCAGCGCTCTGACCCGGCCGACATCACCCTCGATCTGGATATCACGAACGTAGCCTTCCACCAGCACCACGCGTGCTACGCCGTCATTGAAATTTTGCTGCGGCAAGAACGCGTAGGACAGCAGGTAACCGTCCTGCTGATAGCGTCGAGTGATGTTGCGCGTGGCTTCGATCAGTTCGGCGAGCGTGGCTTGGCGGCCGATCAGGGGTTTGTAGATTTCGGCGAGCTCGTTGAGCGGGTAGAGGGTTCCGCCTTCGATTTGCACGGTTTGCAAATTGATCTTGGTCTCCATCAACAGCGGTTGCGCCGCGGCGGCACCGGCGTCCGGCACTTGCACGGGCGTGGCGCTCGGGCGATAGGCGTCGGCGGGCAGGTTCGGCACCGGCAGGTTGCGGATGGTTTCGTTGCTGTTGAGAAAGCTGGGCAGGGTGTCGGCGAGGGCGGCGGAACTGAGACTGAGGAACAGCAGGGATGCCATTACGCGCATAGGACACTCCATGGTCAGATCACAGCACTGGGCTGAATTCTCCTAAGAAAAAAGGCGGAAGACTCGTGGGAATCTTCCGCCCTCAACCAAGCGTAGGCGCTGTAGGTGAGGCCGTCGAATCGGCCAGGTGCAATTTAGCGTTGGCTGCCTCCCAGAGTATTAGTCAGACCACCGAGTACACCGCCCAGACCGCCACCGGTTGTACCTCCGCTGGTCCCGCCGTTGACCAGTCCACCGACGGCGGCAACGGTGCCGCCGACGTTGGTGACCAGACCACCGACCGCTGTGGTGACCGGGTTGTTGGTCGCGGCAATGGTGGTGCCGATACTGCTGACCGCACCGCCAACCTGGCCGGTGAGACCGGCGACGGGTGCTCCGATACCGGTCGCTGCGCCGACTTGTTGAGTCACGTTGGTCACAGCGCTGGTGACCGGATTCAGACCCGTGCCCAAGGTGGCGCCAACCGTGGCCAGAGGTGAGGTTGTCGCGGTGATCGGGGTGCCCGATCCACCGAGTACGGTGTTGAGCGAAGCGACGGTATTGCCGAGGCCGGTAGCGGTAACGCCGCCGGCGCTGACGACGCCATTGGTATTGCCGGCATTCAGCCCTGCGCCGACGTTGACCACGGCACCGCCGACGGTTTGCAGCAGGCCAGTACCACCGAGGCCGCCGCCCAGACCACCACCCACTCCACCAGTACCCGAGCCGGTGCCGTTGGACACCAGACCACCAGCCTTGCCGACCGCGGTACCGGTATTGCTCAACGCGCCGCCGAGGGTGTTGGTCAAGGCATTGCCGTTACCCGCATCGGTGACCTTGCCGCCCAAGGTGTTCACCGCGCCACCGACTTGCGAGATCGCGCCTTTGAGTGGATCGCCGAGCCCGGTGGCCGCGCCGAGTTTGTCCGTGGTGCTTTCGACCATCGCGATCACGGGTACCAGACTGCCGCCGACTTTGTTCGTCAGTTGGCTGGTCGGGCCGTTGCTCAGCGTGGTGTCGAGGGTATTGCCGAGCATGGTGACTTTCTCGCCGACACCATCAAGCAGCGGCGCGACTTTGGTCACAACACCGCCCACCACCGGAACGCTGCCAGTCGCAGTGGACAGCTTGGCGCTGAGGTCGGACACGCCGTTGCCGACATCAGTCACCACGCCGCCGACCGAAGCGACGGTGGTGGTCAGGCCATTCGGGTCGGTGGCCAGTTTGCCAACGCCATTGGTGACACCGTCACCCAAGGTGCTGACGACATTGCCGGCGGTTCTGGCCGCACTTTGTACAACGCCACCGACAACAGGAACGCTGCTCAGCGAGTCACCGATCTGGCCAACGCCATCGCCGACGCCAGCGACGGTATTACCGACATCCTGCACCAGCGTGGTGGTCACCAACGGGGTGGTGGTTGGATTGGTCGGGTTGGTGGGATCGGTCGGATCTGTCGGGTTGGTTGGATTGGTCGGATCGGTGCCACCTGTACCACCTGTTCCGCCAGTACCACCCGTGCCGGCAGTATCGCCGGTGCCCCCGGTTCCGCCGGTGCCGGCAGTATCACCGGTGCCACCCGTACCGCCAGTATCCGAGGTGCCGCCAGTGCCAGCGGTACCGTCCGCCGCGGAACTGCCGGAACTGCTTTTATGACCGCCACCACCGCTGCTGCACCCGGTGAGGCCAAGGGAGAGAATCAATGCCAGAGCGATTGCCGATTTGCACCACACGCCTTGAGTTTTCATGATCGTATTCCTTGCACCTGTCACAACGTTCGTTGACTTCGATGGCTCGCCGATCTGATGCCGGTGATGCCTTCGTCCGTTGTGCTCAATCTCAGTCCAGGGGCGGGTTTCAGACCATTCTCAAGTTGGTATTAACGCCTTTATATAGAGGGCGAAGTTCATCGCCTAAGGACTAATACCCACGATATAGCCGCACAAAAAAAGGCCTTGATAATCAAGGCCCGGTTTTTTTCAGTGGAAGGAGTAAGGACGGCGAAAACTTAAGTTATATACACACAATTAACGGTGTCCCGCGTGCTCAAGCAATGGGTTGCCACTGCCCGACCATGTGTTCCAGCTCTTGTGCACCGATCAGGCGCAACTCACCACTGGACCCCGCCGCACTCGCCAGCAAGGTCACCTCACTGGGCAGGCGCACCGGTTTGCGAAAGTGCACGGCGATCTCAAGGTTGGCCTTGGGCAAATGATCGCCCAGCGCCGCGAGCGTTCGCGCCTTGTTCCACAAACCATGAGCGATCGCTGTTGGAAAACCGAACAGCTTGGCGCTGGCTGCACTCAGGTGAATGGGGTTGTAGTCTCCTGAGACTTTGGCGTATTGCCGGCCGATATCGGCCGGCGCTTTCCAGCGCGCCACCTCCACCAGCGATTGCGAGGGTTCCCAGGTTTGTTCGACAGCTTCGCCCTCAAGCTTCACGCCGCGACAGAGCATCTGGCTTTCGGCTTCCCACAACGGCCCGAGCTGGTCATCCAGCGTGGTCAGCAGATCGAACGTCGCACCTTTGGGATGCGCTTGCAGGTTCGTCACGCGCACGCTCACCTGTGCCCGACCGATCCCGCCCATCGGGCGCAACACGCGAATGCGGTTGCTCAGATGAATCAATCCCAGCAGCGGAAACGGAAAGTCCTTGGCCGTGAGTAATTGCATCTGCAAGGCAAACGCGAGGATATGCGGATACGTCGGTGGCAGCAGACCGTCATCGACGAATCCGCAGACCTTGCGATAGGCCGCCAGGCGTTTGCCATCGACATCGACCCAACAGCGCAAACCGCTGTCGGGCAATTGCGTGCCGGTGATTTTCCGTCGCGTCGCCGCCCGTGCATACAGCCCGGGCAGACTCGGCTCGCGATCCAGCGTATGCCATTCGATGCTCATGCCTAAGCCCCCAGAACACTTTGTCCACAGACCCGCAACGCCTGTCCGGTGAATGCGCCGCTGCCCGGTTGTGCCAGCCATGCGACGGCTTCGGCGACGTCTTGCGGCAAGCCGCCCTGACCCAGCGAACTCATGCGCCGCCCGGCCTCACGCAGGCCGAACGGAATGTGCGCGGTCATCTGCGTCTCGATAAAACCGGGGGCGACGGCATTGATGCTGATGCCACGTTCCTGCAGCGTCGGCGCCCAGGCTTGCGCCAGACCGATCAGCCCGGCCTTGCTCGCGGCGTAGTTGGTTTGCCCACGGTTACCGGCAATGCCGCTGATTGAAGCCAGCAGAACGACCCGCGCATCATCCTGCAGCGTGCCGCTGTCGAGCAGCGCTTTGGTCAGCACTTGCGGGGCATTGAGGTTGACCGCCAGCACCGCGTCCCAGAATTCCGGGGTCATGTTGGCCAGGGTTTTGTCACGGGTGATGCCGGCGTTGTGCACCAGAATGTCGAGGCCGTCGGGTAGTTGTTCGATCAGTTGCGTGGCGGCGTCGGCGGCGCAGATATCCAGGGTGATCGCTCGGCCACCGAGGCGCGCGGCAAGTGCTTCCAGATCGGTCTTGGCCGGCGGGACATCGAGCAGGATCACGTCGGCGCCATCGCGCGCCAGGGTTTCAGCGATGGACGCACCGATGCCGCGCGCCGCGCCGGTGACCAACGCCTTGCGCCCGGCCAGCGGGCGCGTCCAGTCAGTCACTGGCGTCGCACAAGCGGTCAGGCGAATCACCTGTCCGGACACAAACGCACTTTTCGGCGAGAGGAAAAACCGCAGCGGGCCTTCCAGTTGATCTTCTGCGCCTTCGCCGACATAGATCAGTTGCAGCGTGCCGCCGCTGCGCAGTTCTTTGGCCAGCGAACGGGAAAACCCTTCCAGCGCGCGCTGTGCGCTGGCGGCAAACGGATCACTTAGGGTTTCCGGCGCGCGACCGAGAATCACCAGATGGGCGCTGTGGTCGAGGTTTTTCATCAGCGGCTGGAAGAATTCGCGCAGTTGCTTGAGCTGGTCGGTGTGCAGCAATTCGCTGGCGTCGAACACCACGGCTTTGAGTTTCGGGCCGTGGCCGGGAATCCATTCGGTGGCGGTTTCCGGTTGTTCGCCGTAACGGTAGATGCCGTCGGTCAAACGGTTGGCGAAGGCACTGATGCGCTCGGCCAGCGGTCCGCCGCCGATCAGCAGCGCACCTTCCACCGGCCGCAGGCGCCCGGCCTGCCAGCGTTCCAGTCGCACCGGCGACGGCAGGCCCAGCGCCCCGACCAGACGATGGCCGATGGACGAGTTGGCGAAGTCGATATAGCGGTCAGACATGGAACGCTCTCCAGAAGTTGGGGTTCAAAGTGTGGACTGCCGACGGCAATCAATCGTTCGATTCACGCAATAAGGCCTACGCTAGAACAGCAGAGTAGTTTGCCCCCGGCATTTGTGTTGCCGAACGCACATTCATAAACACAGCTGACCCCCTGTAGGAGTGAGCCTGCTCGCGATCGCGGTGTATCAGTCAAGAAATGTTTCTCTGACCCACCGCCCTCGCG
>NZ_JBSVXS010000046.1:0-39867 GCF_054070155.1 Pseudomonas sp. SDT291_1_S447 | reverse complement strand
CTTCGCGAGCAGGCTCGCTCCCACATTTGAAATGCATTCCCCTGTGGGAGCGAGCCTGCTCGCGAAGGGGCCGCTACCAGCACCGAAGATTACAGACACAAAAAAGCCCCCGGACACATCACTGTCCGGGGGCTTTTTGTTTGTCAGCGCAGGCTGATTACTTCTTCAGACCATAGTGCTCATCGAGCATGCCCGGCGAGTTCGGGGTCTTCGGTGCGTAGTCGCGTGGTGGCTCCTGATCGCGCGGTGGCGTCAGGCGTTCACGTGGCGCGACTGCCGCGTCGGCGTGCAGGGCGGCGATCAGGCGCTGGCGGGTCTGCTCGTCCAGGGCCAGACGATTGGCGCCCTCGGCGAGATGATCCTGCACTTCCTGATAGCTCTGGGTCAGCTTCTTGACCAGCATCGCGGTGCTGTTGAAGTGGGTGACCACTTCATTTTGATAACTGTCGAAACGCTCCTGGATATCATCCAGTTGACGCTGCGTACGGCTCGGCGCGGCGTTCGGCGCAACGCGCGCGATCAGGAATCCAATGGCGACACCCACAACCAGGGCAAGAGTCGGTAACAACCAAACTAAGAGCGAGTGTTCCACGAGTCCTTCCTCTATAAACGGCTTTGCTTTACGTTAACGGCTCGAACCTGCGCTGTATACCGCGATTCACTCGCAATAGATTGGCACAGACAATTTGCTAGACGAGTCGACCCGATTCGAGGTCACGGAGTTCCTTCCTTGCTGATGCGTGAAACCCCTGTAGTGATTGATGGCCCAGTCGGCCAAATCGAAGCTTTGTACCTCGACAACGAGCAGCCGCGCGGCATCGCGCTGATCTGTCATCCGAACCCGGTGCAGGGCGGCACCATGCTCAACAAGGTCGTCTCGACCCTGCAGCGCACCGCGCGCGACGCGGGCCTGATCACCTTGCGCTTCAATTATCGCGGCGTTGGTTCCAGTGAAGGTTCGCACGATATGGGCACTGGTGAAGTCGACGATGCCCAGGCAGCCGCCAAGTGGTTGCGCGAGAAACACCCGGATCTGCCGCTGACGCTGTTCGGTTTCTCCTTCGGCGGATTTGTTGCAGCCAGTCTCGGCGGGCGTCTCGAAGCGCAGGGCGAGCAGCTTAAGCACCTGTTCATGGTCGCCCCGGCGGTGATGCGCTTGGGCGAGCAGGATCAACTGCCGCAACAGGGCGAACTCACGGTGATCCAGCCGGAAACCGACGAAGTCATCGATCCGCAACTGGTTTACGACTGGTCGGAAAAACTCCAGCGCCCCCATGAGCTGCTGAAAGTGGCAGAATGCGGACACTTTTTTCATGGCAAGCTGACCGATCTCAAGGATCTGATCCTGCCGCGTCTCTCGAATTGATTGCAGTCTGACAAGCGATTACCCATGACGAACCGTACCCGTATCCTCACCGGCATCACCACCACCGGCACGCCGCACCTGGGCAACTACGCCGGCGCCATCCGGCCGGCAATCCTCGCCAGCCGCGACGGCAATGCCGATTCTTTCTACTTCCTGGCCGACTACCACGCCCTGATCAAATGCGATGACCCGCTGCGCATCCAGCGCTCGCGTCTGGAAATCGCCGCGACCTGGCTGGCCGGTGGCCTCGATGTCGACCGCGTGACTTTCTACCGCCAGTCCGACATCCCGGAAATCCCTGAACTGACCTGGCTGCTGACCTGCGTTGCCGCCAAGGGCCTGCTCAACCGTGCGCACGCTTACAAGGCGTCGGTGGACAAGAACGTCGAAACCGGTGAAGACCCGGATGCCGGTATCACCATGGGCCTCTACAGCTACCCGGTGCTGATGGCGGCGGACATCCTGATGTTCAACGCGCATAAGGTGCCGGTCGGTCGCGACCAGATCCAGCACGTGGAAATGGCCCGCGACATCGGCCAGCGCTTCAACCATCTGTTTGGTCAGGGCAAAGAATTCTTCACCATGCCCGAAGCGCTGATCGAAGAGAGCGTGGCGACGTTGCCAGGCCTCGACGGTCGCAAGATGTCGAAGAGCTACGACAACACCATCCCGTTGTTCTCCAGCGCCAAAGAGATGAAGGACGCGATCTCCCGCATCGTCACCGACTCAAAAGCGCCAGGCGAAGCCAAGGATCCTGACAACTCGCACCTGTTCACCCTGTTCCAGGCTTTCGCCACGCCAGCGCAGGCTGACGAATTCCGCAGCGAACTGTTGGGCGGTCTGGGTTGGGGCGAGGCGAAGAACCGTCTGTTCCAGCTGCTCGACAACGATCTCGGCGAAGCGCGCGACAAGTATCACCAGTTGATCGAGCGTCCGGCGGATCTGGAAGACATCCTGCAGATCGGCGCCAAGAAGGCCCGTGCGGTGGCAACGCCGTTCCTCAACGAACTGCGCGAAGCCGTTGGCCTGCGCTCTTTCGTCAATCAGGTTCAGGTTGCCGCGACGACCAAGAAGAAAGCCGCGAAAGCCGCGCGTTTCGTCAGCTTCCGTGAAGACGACGGCAGCTTCCGTTTCCGCCTGCTGGCGGCCGATGGCGAGCAACTGCTGTTGTCGCGCAACTTCGCCGACGGCAAAACCGCCGGGCAGGTGACCAAGCAGCTGCAATCCGGCCAGCCGCTGGACGTGCGCAGCGAAGACCTGAGCTTCAGCGTGTGGCTGGAAGGCGAGTGCGTCGGTGACAGCCCGGCGTTCGCCGACGCTGCTGCGCGGGACGCGGCCATCGAGGCGCTGCGCGTCGCGCTGACCCCGGTTCAGGACTAATCGGCGGCACGGTCCGACCAAGGGCCGATTGCCATTCCCCCGGGCCGTCGCTACAGTGACGGCCCGTTTTTGTTGCCTTGCTAACGAATTATGACGCCCCTAGAACGATACCAAGCTGATCTGAAACGCCCGGACTTCTTCCATGACGCCGCGCAGGAAACTGCTGTGCGTCATTTGCAGCGTCTGTACGAGGATCTGATCGCCGCCGATCAGAACAAGCCGGGTCTGCTGAGCAAGCTGTTCGGCAAAAAAGATCAGACGCCGGTCAAGGGCCTGTATTTCTGGGGCGGCGTAGGTCGCGGCAAAACTTACCTGGTCGACACCTTCTTCGAAGCGTTGCCGTTCAAGGAAAAGACCCGCACCCACTTCCACCGCTTTATGAAGCGCGTGCACGAAGAAATGAAAACCCTCGGCGGCGAGAAAAACCCGCTGACCATCATCGCCAAGCGCTTCGCGACCGAGTCGCGGGTGATCTGCTTCGATGAATTCTTCGTCTCCGACATCACCGACGCGATGATCCTCGGCACGCTGATGGAAGAACTGTTCAAGAACGGCGTGACTCTGGTTGCGACCTCGAACATCGTGCCGGACGGTCTGTACAAGGACGGTCTGCAACGTGCGCGCTTCTTGCCGGCGATTGCGCTGATCAAGCAGAACACCGAGATCGTCAACGTCGACAGCGGCGTCGACTATCGTCTGCGTCACCTCGAACAAGCGGAGCTGTTCCACTATCCGCTCGATGAAGCCGCTCACGAAAGCCTGCGCAAGAGCTTCAAGGCACTGACGCCGGAATGCACTGCCGCGGTCGAGAACGATGTACTGATGATCGAGAACCGCGAAATCCGTGCCCTGCGCACTTGCGACGACGTGGCCTGGTTCGACTTCCGTGAGCTGTGCGACGGCCCGCGTAGCCAGAACGACTATATCGAGCTGGGCAAGATCTTCCACGCCGTGCTGCTCAGCGGTGTCGAGCAGATGAGCGTCACCACCGACGACATTGCCCGCCGCTTCATCAACATGGTCGACGAGTTCTACGACCGTAACGTCAAGCTGATCATTTCTGCTGAAGTCGAGCTGAAGGATCTGTACACCGGCGGCCGTCTGAACTTCGAATTCCAGCGCACGCTGAGCCGTCTGCTGGAGATGCAATCGCACGAATTCCTGTCGCGGGCGCACAAGCCTTAAGCGGATCTCGGCAAAGAAAAAGGGCCTGCGATTGCAGGCCCTTTTTTATGTCCAGAATTCACCGCAATACCCTGTAGGAGTGAGCCTGCTCGCGATAGCGGTGGATCAGTCACATAAATGCTGCATGGACGGACGCGATCGCGAGCAGGCTCACTCCTACATGGGGTTGTGTATGGGCAGAGGGCTACGCAGCCTGCTGAAACTGCTGCCGATACTGGTTCGGCGACAGCTCCGTATGCTGACGGAACAACCGCGCAAAGAAGCTCGCATCGTCGTAACCGACCTCATAACTGATGGTCTTGATGCTCTTGCGGCTGCCGGACAGCAAGCCTTTCGCCGTCTCGATACGCAGCCGTTGCAAGTAATGCAGTGGCTTGTCACCGGTGGCGGTCTGGAAGCGCCGCATGAAGTTGCGGATGCTCATACCGTGCTCGCGTGCGACATCTTCGAAGCGGAACTTGTCGGCGAAATGCTCTTCGAGCCAGTGCTGGATCTGCAGGATGATCACGTCCTGGTGCAGCTTTTGCCCACCGAACCCGATACGCCCCGGCGCATAGCTGCGCTGCACTTCATAGAGAATATCGCGAGCCACCGCTTGCGCGACGTTGGCCCCACAGAAACGCTCGATCAAGTAGATGTACAGGTCGCAAGCTGACGTGGTGCCGCCAGCGCAATACAAGTTGTCGGCATCGGTCAGGTGCTTGTCCTGATTGAGATAGACCTTGGGAAAGCGCTCGGCGAAGGCATTGAAGAAGCGCCAGTAAGTGGTCGCTTCCTTGCCGTTGAGCAAGCCGGCCTCGGCCAGCCAGAACACCCCGGTGGCTTCGCCGCACAACACCGCGCCACGGGCGTGCTGTTCACGCAGCCAGGGCAACACTTGGGGATAACGGCCGCACAGCGTGTCGAAATCGTCCCAGAACGCCGGAAGGATAATGACATCGGCGTTTTCCAGGCCGCCGTCGACCGGCATCACGACGTCACTGAAGCTGTTCACCGGTTTGCCGTCGGGGCTGACCAGGCGCGTTTCAAACGCCGGTGTCAGGCCGTGGCCCAGTTGTTTGCCATAACGCAGGCTGGCCAGATGGAAGAAATCCTTGGCTTGCATGAGAGTGGAGGCGAAAACCCGGTCGATTGCCAGGATGCTGACGCGCCGCAAGGGCGTGGAGACTTGCTTGGACATAATTCAACTTTTGTTTTGTTTTTATAAGGGAAAGTGGTCACCAGACGGCTGGATCGTCTTATTTTTTGTCGGATGTGTCCAGTGTCCCGTGTCAGAAGGGAGGCTTAGTCTCTGAAGGTCATCTCCCTCCAACAACAAAGAAAGGTGCCGCATGATCCCCAGAACCTTGTTTAGCTCCGAGCACGAATTGTTTCGCGACAGCGTACGGACCTTCCTCGAAAAAGAGGCGGTGCCGTTCCATGCGCAATGGGAGAAACAAGGCCACATCGACCGCAAACTCTGGAACAAGGCCGGGGAGGCGGGGATGCTCTGCTCGCACCTGCCGGAAGAGTACGGCGGACTGGGGGCGGATTTTCTTTACAGCGCGGTAGTGATCGAAGAGGTCGGCCGGCTGGGCCTGACCGGCATCGGCTTCTCGCTGCATTCGGACATCGTTGCGCCTTACATCCTGCATTACGGCAGTGAGGCGCTGAAGCACAAGTATCTGCCGAAACTGGTCTCCGGCGAGATGGTCACGGCTATCGCCATGACTGAGCCGGGTGCGGGTTCCGATCTGCAGGGCGTCAAGACCACCGCCGTGCTGGACGGTGACGAGTACGTGATCAATGGTTCGAAAACCTTCATTACCAACGGCTTTCTCGCTGATCTGGTGATTGTCGTCGCCAAGACCGATCCTAAGGCCGGCGCCAAGGGCACCAGCCTGTTTCTGGTGGAGGCAAATACGCCGGGCTTCGAGAAGGGCAAACGCCTGGAGAAGGTCGGAATGAAGGCGCAGGACACGTCGGAATTGTTCTTCCAGGACGTACGCGTGCCGAAGGAAAATTTACTGGGGCAGGCCGGGGCGGGGTTCGCTTACCTGATGCAGGAATTGCCGCAAGAGCGCCTGACCGTGGCGATTGGTGGCCTGGCTTCGGCAGAAGCAGCGTTGCAATGGACAATCGATTACACCCGTGATCGCAAGGCATTCGGCAAGGCGATCGCGGACTTCCAGAATACCCGCTTCAAACTGGCGGAAATGGCCACGGAAATTCAGATCGGTCGTGTGTTCGTTGATCGCTGTCTTGAGTTGCATCTGCAAGGCAAGCTCGATGTGCCGACAGCGGCGATGGCCAAGTACTGGGGCACCGACCTGCAATGCAAGGTGCTCGACGAATGCGTGCAGTTGCATGGCGGCTACGGCTTCATGTGGGAATACCCGGTGGCCCGGGCATGGGCGGATGCGCGGGTGCAGCGGATTTATGCCGGCACCAATGAAATCATGAAGGAGATCATTGCGCGGTCGCTTTGATGATCGTTCCCACGCTCTGCGTGGGAATGCCGCCGGGGACGCTCCGCGTTCCGCTTTGGTGGTGCTCTGATCGGCCTCTTCGCGAGCAGGCTCGCTCCCACAAGGATCACGCTGTACCTGTTGGAGCGAGCCTGCTCGCGAAGCTTTTAGCGTTCAATCAAGGCGCAGGATTCGGATGATCCTTGTGAATCGCCTCGATCCCTTCCAGCACTTCATCCGACAGCTTCAGATCGAAGCTGGCGATGTTGCTGTCCAATTGCTCAAGCGTCGTTGCCCCAATGATGTTGCTGGTGACAAACGGCTGCTGCGTCACGAACGCCAAGGCCATTTGCGCCGGGTCCAGACCATGTTCACGGGCCAGCGCCACATAACGGCTGCACGCTGCTTCCGACTGTGCATTGAAATAGCGGCTGAAGCGGCTGTAGAGGCTCAGGCGACCTTTCGGTGGGCGCGCGCCACCCTCGTACTTGCCTGACAGGAAACCAAACGCCAGCGGCGAATAGGCCAGCAGGCCGCACTGTTCGCGGATGGCGATTTCCGCCAGGCCGACTTCAAAACTGCGGTTGAGCAGGTTGTACGGGTTCTGGATCGACACGGCGCGCGGCCAGCCACGGGCTTCGGCCAGCGCCAGAAAACGCATGGTGCCCCACGGGGTTTCGTTGGACAGGCCGATGTGACGGATCTTGCCGGCCTTCACCTGCTCGTCGAGCGCTTCGAGGGTGTCTTCCAGCGGCGTCAGGTTGGCTTCGATCTTGTGTTTGTAGCCCAGCTGTCCGAAAAAGTTGGTGCTGCGCTCCGGCCAGTGCAGTTGGTACAGATCGATGTAGTCGGTCTGCAGGCGTTCGAGGCTGGCGTCCACCGCTGCGGTGATGTGCTGGCGGTTGTGGCGCAGGTTTTTGTCGCGGATGTAGTCGATGGTGTTGCCGGGGCCGGCGATCTTGCTGGCGAGGATCCAGTCGGCCCGGTCGCCGCGACTTTTGAAGTAATTGCCGATATAGCGCTCGGTGGTGGCATAGGTTTCGGCTTTCGGCGGCACCGGGTACATCTCGGCGGTGTCGATGAAATTGATCCCCGCTTCTTTGGCCCGTTCGATCTGGGCGAAGGCTTCAGCTTCAGTGTTTTGCTCGCCCCAGGTCATGGTGCCGAGGCAGATTGCACTCACGTTCAGGTCGGTACGGCCTAGCTGGCGATAGTCCATCGGGTGCTCCTTGGGCAAAACAATCATAAAAGCAGGTTGAAATATTTTTCGCAATCTGCATAATTGCCGACCTCTTTCTGCAGTGGAAGTGATGCGCCGCCGCCGAAGAATCTTGCCGTTGAACGGACGCGCCGACCCGAGCCCCCGAAAGCGTCTGTATCCGGCTGCCTTTGACTTGTCAAAGTACGCACTATTCAGTAAGATCCGCCGTCTAATTTACAGGGCGGCCCCTGAGGCTATAAAGAATGAAAACTTTTACTGCTAAACCGGAAACAGTAAAGCGCGACTGGTTTGTCGTCGACGCTGCTGGTCAGACCCTGGGTCGTCTGGCCACCGAAATCGCGAGCCGTCTGCGTGGCAAGCACAAGCCTGAGTACACTCCTCACGTTGACACCGGCGACTACATCGTCGTAATCAATGCTGAGCAGATTCGTGTTACCGGTGCTAAAACCACTGACAAAATGTACTACTCCCACTCCGGTTTCCCGGGCGGCATCAAGTCGATCAACTTTGAAAAGCTGATCGCTAAAGCCCCTGAGCGCGTGATCGAGACCGCGGTTAAAGGCATGCTGCCTAAAAACCCACTGGGTCGCGACATGTACCGTAAGCTGAAAGTCTATGCGGGCGCTGCACACCCACATACTGCTCAGCAGCCCCAAGAACTGAAGTTTTAACGGAATAGTACATTATGTCGGCGACTCAAAATTACGGCACTGGCCGTCGCAAGACCGCAACCGCACGCGTTTTCCTGCGTCCGGGTACTGGTAACATCTCCATCAACAACCGTTCGCTGGAAAACTTCTTCGGCCGTGAAACTGCCCGCATGGTAGTTCGCCAGCCGCTGGAGCTGACTGAGACTGTCGAGAAATTCGACATCTACGTCACCGTGATCGGCGGTGGTGTAAGTGGTCAAGCTGGCGCAATCCGCCACGGCATCACTCGCGCTCTGATGGACTACGACGAAACCCTGCGTGGCGCTCTGCGCAAAGCTGGCTTCGTTACTCGCGACGCCCGTGAAGTTGAACGTAAGAAAGTTGGTCTGCGTAAAGCGCGTAAGCGTCCGCAGTACTCGAAGCGTTAATTCCGCTTCCGCGTTCAAAAAGAACGCCCGCCTCCTCACGGAAGCGGGCGTTTTTTTATGCCTGTGATTTATCAAAGAATTGCGCTGCGACAACTTGCCACTTCCGTAGACCCCCTATACTGCAAGGCTTGAGGGTACGAGCTCCGGGTAATTCCCTTGTCAGAATTGGGGCTTTTCATTACCATCTCGGCAAAATTTTTATAAGTAACATTGATTTATTTAGTAGACGCCTGATTTAACAGGCCACAAAAGCTGATGGGAGAGGACTGAATGAGCAATGACGGCGTGAATGCAGGCCGGCGTCGCTTCTTGGTAGCAGCCACATCCGTGGTGGGTGCTGCAGGAGCGGTGGGGGCTGCGGTCCCGTTCGTGGGGTCATGGTTTCCCAGTGCCAAGGCGAAAGCCGCCGGTGCACCGGTGAAAGTGAATGTCAGCAAAATCGAGCCAGGACAGCAGATGATTGCTGAGTGGCGCGGCCAGCCGGTGTTCATTGTCCGCCGTACCGAGGAAATCCTGGGGAATCTCAAGAAGATCGAGGGCCAGCTCTCCGATCCAACCTCCAAAAACTCCACGCAACCCACCTATGTCGACCCTGAAGTGCGCTCGATCAAGCCGGAAATTCTGCTGCTGATCGGGATCTGCACGCACCTGGGTTGCTCGCCAACTTTCCGTCCCGAAGTGGGACCTGCGGATCTGGGCAAAGACTGGGTCGGTGGCTATTTCTGCCCTTGCCACGGTTCCCACTACGATCTGGCTGGCCGCGTCTACAAGTCGCAACCTGCGCCTTTGAACCTGCCAGTTCCCCCGCATTCCTATGAGACCGATGACCTGATTGTCATTGGCGTCGATACGGAGAAAGCGTGATGAGCAAATTCATGGATTGGGTTGATGCGCGCTTTCCTGCGACAAAAATGTGGGAAGACCATCTCAGCAAGTATTACGCGCCAAAAAACTTTAACTTCTTCTATTTCTTCGGCTCCCTGGCGCTGCTGGTTCTGGTAAATCAGATCGTCACCGGTGTCTGGTTGACGATGAGCTACACGCCGTCGGCAGAAGAAGCCTTCGCCTCCGTTGAATACATCATGCGTGACGTCGAGTACGGCTCGATCCTGCGTCTGCTGCACTCGACCGGCGCTTCGGCCTTCTTCATCGTGGTTTATCTGCACATGTTCCGGGGTCTGCTCTACGGCTCGTACCAGAAACCGCGTGAGCTGGTCTGGGTGTTCGGCATGCTGATTTACCTGGCGCTGATGGCCGAAGCCTTCATGGGTTATCTGCTGCCGTGGGGCCAGATGTCCTACTGGGGTGCCCAGGTGATCATCTCGCTGTTCGGTGCGATTCCGGTCATCGGCAACGACCTGACCCAGTGGATTCGTGGTGACTACCTGATCTCCGGGATCACCCTGAACCGCTTCTTCGCCTTGCACGTTGTCGCGCTGCCGATCGTGATTCTCGGCTTGGTGGTGCTGCATATTCTGGCGCTGCACGAAGTCGGTTCGAACAACCCTGACGGCGTCGACATCAAGAAGCACAAAGATGAAAACGGCATCCCGCTGGACGGCATTGCCTTCCACCCGTACTACACCGTGAAAGACATTGTCGGTGTTGTGGTGTTCCTGTTTATCTTCTGCTTCATCGTGTTCTTCTTCCCGGAAATGGGCGGCTACTTCCTCGAAAAACCAAACTTCGAGCAAGCCAACCCATTCAAGACGCCAGAGCATATTGCGCCGGTCTGGTACTTCACACCGTTCTACGCGATCCTGCGTGCGATCCCTGACAAACTCATGGGCGTTATCGCCATGGGGGCGGCGATTGCGGTGCTGTTCGTGCTGCCGTGGCTCGATCGCAGCCCGGTCAAGTCGATGCGCTACAAAGGCTGGATGAGCAAAATCTGGCTGCTGGTGTTCTGCATTTCGTTCGTGATTCTCGGCATTCTCGGTGTGCTTGCGCCGACGCCGGAGCGAACCTTGCTGTCGCAGGTCTGCACATTCCTGTACTTCGCCTACTTCATTCTGATGCCGTTCTACACCCGGCTCGAGAAGACCAAACCGGTTCCGGAAAGGGTGACTGGCTGATGAAAAAGTTATTTTTTGCTCTGATTTTTGCTGCGTTGCCTGTGCTGTCTTTCGCCGCTGAACACGGTGGTCCGGAGCTGGAAAAGGTCGACATCGACGTTTCCGACAAGACTGCCCTGCAGGATGGCGCACGCACCTTTGCCAACTATTGCATGGGTTGTCACAGTGCCAAGTTCCAGCGTTACGAGCGGGTTGCCGATGATCTCGGTGTGCCGCACGAACTGATGCTGGAGAAGCTGGTGTTCACCGGTGCCAAGATCGGCGATCACATGAACATTGGCATGCAGCCGGCGGATGCCAAGACCTGGTTCGGCGCGGCACCACCGGATCTGACCCTGGTCGCTCGCGTACGCGGCACCGACTGGCTCTACGGTTACCTGAAGTCGTTCTACGAAGATCCTGCACGTCCATGGGGTGTGAACAACAAGGTCTTCCCGAACGTCGGCATGCCTAACGTACTGGTCGGCCTGCAAGGTCGTCAGATCATAGACTGCAAGCAGGTGCCGATCGTCGAGGACGGCAAGAAGCAATATGACCCACTGACCGGTACGCCGTTGACGCATGAGGCGTGTGATCAGTTGGTCATCGTGCCGAAATCCGGTGCTCTGAACGAAGAGCAGTTCGATGAGAAGGTCAAGAATCTGGTAACCTTCCTGGCTTACTCGGCTAACCCGGTTAAGCTGCAACATCAGCGCATCGGTACTTATGTCTTGCTGTACCTGGCGTTCTTCTTTGTGTTCGCCTACCTGCTCAAGCGTGAATACTGGAAAGACGTGCACTGATACGCTTCAAGCATTGCTGTTAATCGCGCGCGCCCAAGGGCGCCTCCGATAACGCAACGTCTGGTCAGCCAGAGGTTGCGGGAGGCGCCCTCTGGGCGCGCGCGTTTTTCCGGTTCCGATAATTCAACAAGCGAGGAGGATCGCCATGGGCGTGACCAATCGGTTGGCCTGTTACTCCGACCCCGCCGACCACTATTCCCACCGAGTACGCATTGTGCTTGCAGAGAAGGGTGTCAGCGCCGAGATCATTTATGTGGAAGCTGGTCGTCAGCCGCCTAAACTGATTGAGGTAAACCCTTACGGCAGTCTGCCGACGCTGGTCGATCGTGACCTGGCGTTGTGGGAGTCGACCGTGGTGATGGAATATCTGGATGAGCGTTACCCGCACCCGCCGTTGATGCCGGTTTATCCGGTGGCGCGTGCCAACAGCCGTCTGCTGATTCATCGTATTCAGCGCGACTGGTGTGGTCTGGTGGATCTGATTCTGGATCCCAAGTCCAAGGAGGCCGCGCGTGTCGTGGCGCGCAAGGAATTGCGTGAAAGCCTGACGGGCGTGTCGCCGCTGTTTGCCGACAAGCCGTTTTTCCTCAGTGAGGAACAAAGTCTGGTGGATTGCTGCCTATTGCCAATACTCTGGCGTTTGCCGATTCTGGGTATTGAACTGCCGCGGCCAGCCAAGCCGCTGCTTGATTATATGGAGCGCTCGTTTGCGCGTGAGGCTTTCCAGGCGAGTCTGTCTGGTGTCGAACGCGATATGCGCTAAGGCTTAAGGAGCCGCTATGAACTCCAGTCGACCTTATCTGGTCCGCGCGCTCTACGAGTGGATTGTTGATAACGATTGCACCCCGCACATGCTGGTCAATTCCGAATACCCGGCAGTGCAGGTGCCACAGGGTTTCGCCAGTGACGGGCAGATTGTCCTGAACATCTCGCCCAGTGCCGTGCGTCATCTGCACATGGACAACGACGTGGTGACCTTCGAAGGTCGCTTCGGTGGCGTCCCGCACAGCCTGTACGTGCCGATCAGCGCAATCCTTGGGATCTATGCCCGGGAGAACGGTCAGGGCATGGTGTTCGATATCGAGTCACCCATGGATGACGAGGATGACATTGAGCCGGATGACGACCTGCCGCCACCGGACAGCGAGCCACCGCGCCCAAGCGGTCGGCCGAGTTTGAAAGTGGTGAAGTAATAAAAAAGGCGATCCGGATGGATCGCCTTTTTTGTGCGCGTTTCGGCTGTCAGTCAATGTATTCGAACAGCTTCACGATTTTCTGTACGCCAGAAACGCCCTGTACCAGATTGGTCGCCTGAGTGGCTTCCTGTTTGGTCAGCAGGCCCAGCAGGTAGACGATACCGTTCTCGGTCACGACCTTGATGCGCGAGCCAGGGATGCTGGCGTCGGTGAGCATCTGGGTCTTGATCTTGGACGTCAGCCAGGTGTCGTTCTGGCGCGCCAGGAAGCCGGACGGTGGTATGACTTGCAGTTCGTTATGAACGGTTTTTACCCGTTGCACGGCGGCTGCTGCCTGTTCAGCTTTGGCTTTCAGGTCTGCGCGAGGTGTCTGGCCGGCCAGCAGTACGACACCGTTGAAGCTGGTGACGACGATGTGCGAATCGTTGTCCAGGGCCGGGTCGGCCTTGGCCACGTTCACGCCCACTTTGGTTTCGATCAACGAGTCGTCTATCTTGCTGCCGAAGGTGCGGGTACCGCGGTCGTCGTCGATCGGTGCTTCACGGCTGGCATTCACCACCGAGGTGCAGCCGCTGATGCCGAGGCACAGGGTCAAGGCCAGAAGGCCAAGGCGATTAGGGGTCATTCTTCACTCCCGAACAGTTGGCTGTCGATCAGATCGCAAAGGCAATGGATCGCCAGCAAGTGGACTTCTTGAATACGTGCAGTGACATTGGCCGGTACGCGAATCTCGACGTCCTCGGGCAACAGCAGCGACGCCATGCCGCCGCCATCGCGTCCGGTCATAGCTACGACAATCATTTCGCGATCATGTGCGGCCTGGATCGCTTGAATAATGTTCGCCGAGTTGCCGCTGGTCGAAATCGCCAGCAAGACATCGCCTGGCTGACCGAGCGCACGGATCTGTTTGGAGAACACTTCGTTGTAGCTGTAGTCGTTGGCGATCGAGGTGATCGTCGAGGTGTCGGTGGTCAGGGCGATCGCCGGCAGGCTCGGGCGCTCGCGCTCGAAGCGGTTGAGCAACTCGGAGGAGAAGTGCTGGGCATCGCCGGCCGAGCCGCCATTGCCGCACGAAAGCATTTTGCCTTCGTTGAGCAGGGCGTTGACCATGATCTGGCTGGCTTGCTCGATGTGCGGTGCAAGTACGTCCATCGCCTGTTGCTTGGTGTCGATACTGGCCTGGAAAAGCTGGCGAATTCGGGATTGCATGTCCATCTGTGTGACCTTAAGTAGCGCGGCTGTCCGGCACATGAATGTGCAGCCCGCAAAGCAAAGAGCAAAATTTGTCGGTGGGATTGTCCGGGTCGCAACGCCGACGATCAACTGTCGAAAGCATTCTGCAACCAGTTCAGCTGATCCGGATGGCTGTCGATGGCCACCACGTCGAAGCGGCAAGGGGAATTGGCCCAACGCGACTCGCGCTGAAGAAAATACTGCGCAGCGAAAATCAGTTTCTGCTGCTTGCGCCCATCGATGCTAGCGAGCGCGCCACCCCATTGAGTGTTTTTTCTGTAGCGAACTTCAACGAATACTACTGTATCGCCATCAAGCATGACCAGATCAAGCTCGCCGCGTTTGCATAACCAGTTCTGCGCCAGCAGGCGCAGACCTTGTTGTTGCAGATGCTCGAGCGCCTGGCGCTCGGCATCCTTGCCGCTTTGCGAGCGTGACCTGTCGGGCATCAGCGCGGAGTATCCGGCAGGCGCTGAACCTGGCCGCTGACGAATTGCGCCCAAGGCAACTGACGCACGACGCGTTGGGTCTGAGTCATGCCGAGGCTGCCCGACTCACCGTCGATGCGGCTGTCCGGCAGGGCTTTGAGTTGACCCAGGCGCGGTGCCAGCCGATAGGCATCCACACCCATCGCGTACAGGCGGCCGAGGCTACCGGCGGCTTGTGGCCACTGCGCAACCACTTGCTGACGCAGTGGATCGCTGGTGTCCAGCAGCCACGGGGTTTCGCAGAAGCGAATGCCGTTCATGTCGTTGTACTGGTTGACGTCGCCACTGGCGCTGTAAACGTGCGAGGTCGCGTAAACCGGAACGTCACCGGCGTACTGGAAGTTCAGGGTCGGTTTGATCTGTTGCGCCTGTTGCGGCGTGGCAGCGAGGAAGATGAACTCGATGTCCTGACGACGCGAAGGCTGCGCGGCTACGTTGGTGCCGGCGGCATTCTGCAGGCTCTTGGCGCGGGCTTCGCTCTGACGCAGCTGGAACATGTCGGCGATCTGCTGGGCCAGTTGCACCGGCTGATCAACGCGTTCGGTGGCGACGATGCTGCCGCCATTGGCCTGCCAGTCCTGACTGAATGCGCGCAGTACGCGGTCGCCCCATTCGCCTTTCGGCACCATGATCGCGGCGCGGTGCAGGCCATCGGCGCGGGCGCGGCGCGAAACTTCGCGGGCTTCGTCTTCAGCGGCCAGACCAAACTGGAACAGTTGCGCCGGGCCTTGATCGCCTTCGCTGTAATTCAGCGCGAGGGTGGTGATCGGCAGTTGCGGACGGGTACTCAGTTGTTTGACCAGTGGTTTTTCCAGCGGGCCGACAACCAGTTGCACGCCGTCAGCCTGAGCCTTGCGGTAGAACTCGTCCATCGAGGTCAGTTTCGAGCTGTCGTAGAACTCGATCGCCGGCGGCTTCTGCCCGGCTTGTTGGGCCTGGTAGTGCGCAGCCATGAAACCTTCACGCAGTGCCTTGCCGACGGCGGCCAATTGACCGTCCTGCGGCAGCAGCAGGGCGATTTTGCTCAGTGGCTGGCTGGCCAGTTCCTTGAGTTTGGTCAGCGGCAGCGGCAGGTTGATTGCGGCCGGGTGCTTTGGATTCTGCGCGCGCCAGGTATCGATCGCCGCTTGCTGTTGTTCCAGGGTGCCGGCGGATTTCACCGCCATTGCCAGACCCATCCAGCCGCCGAGATCGTCGGTGCTGTTTGGCTGCAGTTGGTCGGTCGGCAGCGAGCCAATCAGGGTCCAGATCGCTTCGTGGTTCTTGCTCGCGGCTTCGCCCTGCAGCATCGGCGCGATGAACACGCGCTCGCGGGCGGCAGCTAGGGTCTGGCCATCGGCTTCAAGGGCGCGGGCATGCACGGTGCCGGTGCGCACTTGCTGCTCTTCAGGCATCTCGCCCAAATGTTGCAGGCTTGGATGGCTCAGGGCAGTCAGCGCAGCTTTCGGCTGATTGCGGGTCATGGCCAGTTCGGCATTCAGCGTGCTGGCGAAAATCTGCTGGCCGGGCTTCAGTTGCTCCATCGGCACTTGCTGCAGGATTTGCGCGGACTGACCGGCGTTGCCCTGGCGATAAGCCAGATCTGCAGCGCTGAGGCGCAACAGGGCGGCTTTTTCCGGGGTTTTCGCCTGGCTAGCCTGTTCGAGCAGTTGCTCGATGCTGGCATCCGGAGTCCGTGGAAGTTCGCCGAGGCTGGAGGAAGGGGAGCTGGCACAAGCCGCCAACAGGGCAGCGAGGCAGAGGGCAGTGAACAGCCGCAGGCAAGCGATCATGTAAGTGTTCCTGATACTCGATCAAATTAGCGTCGAATTGTACCCAAGCACTGGCCGGGGCGCGATGTTACTGGCGTGAATCGGACAATTTAGCTGGAGTAAATGTTGCGGCGGCGCACAACGGCGTGCAAAACCGGGTTCGGCTTGAGCGCATCGCAAGCCTCGTGACGCGCTACAATGGCCGCTTTTACCGATCACGAGGTGTGCGCTTTGACTGCTCCAGGTTCCCTGAATTCCGCTGCTGGCTCGCTTTATGTGGTGGCGACGCCCATCGGCAACCTGGACGACATCAGCGCCCGGGCCCTGAAGATTCTCCGCGAAGTGGCTTTGATCGCAGCCGAAGATACCCGTCACTCGGCGCGCCTGATGCAGCACTTCGGGATCGGCACGCCGTTGGCCGCGTGTCACGAACACAATGAACGAGATGAAGGTAGCCGCTTTATTTCCCGTCTGCTGGCGGGCGATAACGTCGCGCTGATTTCCGATGCGGGTACGCCGCTGATTTCCGATCCGGGTTATCACCTGGTGCGCCAGGCGCGCGCAGCCGGGATCAATGTGGTTCCGGTGCCGGGTGCGTGCGCCCTTATCGCCGCACTGTCGGCGGCCGGTCTGCCGTCCGACCGCTTCATCTTCGAAGGTTTTCTGCCGGCCAAATCGGTCGGGCGCAAGGCGCGACTGGAAGCCGTCAAGGAAGAGCCGCGCACGTTGATCTTCTATGAAGCGCCGCACCGCATTCTTGAATGCCTGCAGGATATGGAAGAAGTGTTCGGCGGTGAGCGTCAGGCATTGCTCGCTCGCGAAATCACCAAAACCTTTGAGACGCTAAAAGGTCTGCCGCTGGCTGAGCTGCGCGCGTTCGTCGAATCCGACAGCAATCAGCAGCGCGGTGAATGCGTAGTGTTGGTGGCAGGCTGGACGGCGCCGGAGTCCGAAGACGCCGTCAGCAGCGAAGCGATGCGCATCCTCGATCTGTTGCTTGAAGAGATGCCGCTCAAGCGTGCCGCTGCGTTGGCCGCGCAGATCACCGGCGAGCGCAAAAACGTGCTGTATCAGGTCGCGCTGGATAAACAGAAAGGCGTGTAAGCCGTCGCCCATAGCGGTCTTGAGGCTTTTAGCGCTTGTTCTTCGGGCGCTCTGCCGTTAACCTTCGCGGCGGAGAGTCGATCGGACAGTCGCTGCCCTCTATGAAAATTAGGGGGGGGAGGAAAGTCCGGGCTCCATAGGGCGAAGTGCCAGGTAATGCCTGGGAGGCGTGAGCCTACGGAAAGTGCCACAGAAAATAACCGCCTAAGCGCTTCGGCGCCGGTAAGGGTGAAAAGGTGCGGTAAGAGCGCACCGCACGTCTGGCAACAGTTCGTGGCTAGGTAAACCCCACTTGGAGCAAGACCAAATAGGGTCCCAAGGCGTGGCCCGCGCTGGGACCGGGTAGGTTGCTAAAGATGTCCAGTGATGGCCATCGTAGACGAATGACTGTTCAAGACAGAACCCGGCTTACAGATCGACTCTCCACCTTTTTCTTTCCCTGCTTGAATCATTGGCAACAGGGCTGTGTAATATCAGCAGGCCTGCTCTGAAAGTTCGGCAGCGGCACACGCAGTAATAGCCATTTCCCACCTTGCTTCAATCAACAGCAGAAGCGCTTCTGTAATACCGAAAAAATCTTACTCTTAACAAATTACTTTAACTTTCGAGCGCAGCTTTCAGTGCTGCATCAAGTTATTGGTCAAAAGTATCCGCCAGATTCTCGTTGCACCTCCTTTTATGCTCCTAAATCTCCGTTCTGTAAGGGTTTTCCTTTAATCCGCGCCTTGACGGTGTGGTGGGCGCATTCCTATAGTGTGCGCAAGTGGCGGAAAGTGGCATGAAGTGGGTTTTTTGAGCTCAAAACGATAAAAATTGGAGAAACGCAGACGTGTTTCGCGGAGCTAACGCTATCAGTCTCGACGCAAAGGGTCGTCTCGCTATGCCGAGCCGGTACCGTGACGAGCTCGATTCGCGCAGTTCCGGCCAATTGATCGTGACCATTGATGCCGTTGATCCGTGTTTGTGTGTCTATCCGCTCGACGAGTGGGAAATTATTGAAACCAAGTTGCGCGCGCTTCCTTCGCTTCGCGAAGAGAACCGTCGCCTGCAACGTTTGCTGATTGGTAATGCCGTCGACCTCGAACTCGATGGCAGTGGTCGTTTTCTGGTTCCACCGCGTCTGCGCGAATACGCCAAGCTCGATAAGCGCGCGATGCTGGTAGGCCAACTGAACAAGTTCCAATTGTGGGACGAGGATGCATGGAACGCGGTATCTGCCGCTGACCTTGCTGCCATTCAACAACCGGGCGCGATGCCTGATGAACTGCGTGATTTGATCCTGTGACTATTGATAGCGGCTTTAACCACATCACCGTACTGCTTGACGAAGCCGTCGAGGCTCTCGCCGTACGTCCTGATGGCTGCTATCTGGACGGCACGTTCGGGCGCGGCGGACACAGCCGGTTGATCCTCAGCCAGCTCGGCACGGACGGTCGGCTCATCGGATTCGACAAAGATCCACAAGCGATTGCCACCGGGCAAACGCTAGCGGCCGAAGACGGCCGCTTTGTCGTTGTGCAGCGCAGCTTTGCCGAGCTCGGTTCCGTCGTCGCTGAACAAGGTCTGAGCGGCAAAGTCAGCGGTATTCTGCTCGATCTGGGCGTGTCTTCGCCGCAGCTCGACGACGCTGAACGCGGCTTCAGTTTCCTCAACGACGGCCCGCTGGACATGCGCATGGATCCGTCCCGTGGCATCAGCGCTGCCGAGTTCGTCAACACCGCGCCGGCTGAGGAAATCGCCCGGGTGTTCAAGGAATACGGCGAAGAACGTTTCTCCGGGCGTATGGCTCGTGCCGTGGCCGAGCGTCGCGATATCAAACCGTTCGAGCGCACCGCCGACCTGGCTGAAGTGTTGAAAGTCGCCAACCCGGCATGGGAAAAGGGCAAGAATCCGGCCACCCGTGCATTCCAGGGTTTGCGCATTCACGTCAACAACGAGCTGGGTGATCTGGAAGCCGGTCTCGAAGCCGCACTGGATGCTCTGGAAATTGGCGGCCGTCTGGTGGTGATCAGCTTCCACTCGCTGGAAGACCGCATCGTCAAACTGTTCATGCGCAAGCTGGTGAAAGGCGAAGCCGACAACCTGCCGCGCAACCTGCCGGTTCGCCATGTCGCGTTCGAACCGAAAATCAAAGTCCATGGCAAAGCGCAGACGGCCTCCGACGCCGAACTCAAAGCCAACCCACGTTCCCGTAGCGCCGTCATGCGCGTCGCGGAGAAGTTGCGGTGAGCAAGCTTTTCGCCAAGCCACTGCCCGGCGGCAGCTTTCTGATGCTGCTGCTGTTTATCGGCGTGCTCGTCTCGGCCATTGCCGTGTCGTACAGCGCGCACTGGAACCGACAGTTGCTCAACACCCTTTATAACGAACTCAGCGTGCGCGACAAGGCGCAGGCCGAGTGGGGGCGTTTGATTCTCGAACAAAGCACCTGGACCGCGCACAGCCGCATCGAAGTGCTGGCCACCGAACAACTGAAAATGCACATCCCCGGCGCGGCTGACGTGAAGATGGTGGCGCCATGATGAAACTTGAAGGCGCACTGTTCCCATGGCGCTTCCGCCTGATGGTGGCGCTGCTCGGCATCATGGTCGCGGCGATCTGCTGGCGCATCATCGACTTGCAAGTGGTTGACCGTGACTTCCTCAAAGGTCAGGGCGACGCGCGCAGTCTGCGTCACATTCCGATTCCCGCTCACCGTGGTCTGATCACCGACCGTAACGGCGAGCCGTTGGCCGTGAGTACCCCGGTGACCACCCTGTGGGCCAACGCCAAGGAAATGCAAACGGCGAAAGAAAAGTGGCCGGCACTCGCCGCCGCGCTGGGTCAGGACCCTAAAGCCCTGACCGAACGCCTCGAAGCCCAGGCCAACAAAGAATTCATTTATCTGGTGCGCGGGCTGACCCCCGAGCAGGGCCAGGCTGTGCTCGATCTGAAAGTGCCTGGCGTTTATGGCATCGAAGAATTCCGCCGGTTCTACCCGGCCGGTGAAGTCACCGCACACATGGTCGGTTTTACCGACATCGATGACCACGGTCGTGAAGGTGTCGAACTGGCCTATGACGAGTGGCTCGCCGGGGTGCCGGGCAAACGACAGGTCATCAAGGATCGGCGCGGACGGCTGATCAAGGATGTCCAGGTCACCAAAAACGCCAAGGCCGGCAAGCCCTTGGCGTTGTCCATTGACCTGCGCCTGCAATATCTGGCCAACCGCGAGCTGCGCAACGCGATCATCGAGAACGGCGCCAAGGCCGGCAGCCTGGTGATCATGGACGTCAAGACCGGCGAGATTCTCGCCATGGTCAACCAGCCGACCTACAACCCGAACAACCGCCGCAACCTGCAACCGGCAATGATGCGTAACCGCGCGATGATCGACGTGTTCGAACCGGGTTCGACCATGAAAGCCATCTCGATGGCCGCTGCAATCGAAACCGGCCGCTGGAAACCGAGCGACACCGTCGAGGTGTATCCGGGCTCCCTGCAGATCGGCAAGTACACGATCAAGGACGTTTCCAGGACCGAAGGGCCGGTGCTCGATCTGACCGGCATCCTGATCAATTCCAGTAACGTCGGCATGAGTAAGGTCGCCTTCGATATCGGCGGCGAAACCATTTTCCGCCTCGCACAGAAAGTCGGTCTTGGCCAGGACACCGGCCTTGGCTTCCCGGGCGAACGTGTCGGCAACCTGCCGAACTACCGCGATTGGCGCAAGGCTGAAACCGCGACCCTGTCCTACGGCTACGGTATCTCCGTGACCGCGATTCAACTCGTCCACGCGTTCTCGGCGCTGGCCAACAACGGTCGTCTCGCGCCGCTGACCCTGATCAAAACCGACAAGCCACCGCAGACCACGCAAGTGCTGCCGGAAGCCGTGGCGAAAACCCTTCAAGGCATGCTCACTCAGGTGATCGAAGCTCCGCGCGGGGTGTTCCGTGCGCAGGTGCCGGCGTATCACGTGGCGGGCAAGTCGGGTACTGCGCGTAAGACTTCGGTGGGCACGAAAGGCTACGCGGAAAACTCTTACCGCTCGCTGTTCGCCGGTTTCGGCCCGATGAGCGATCCGCGTTACGCGATTGTTGTGGTGATCGATGAACCGTCCAAGGCCGGTTACTTCGGTGGTCTGGTTTCCGCGCCAGTGTTCAGCCGTGTGATGTCCGGCACCCTGCGCCTGATGAACGTTACGCCGGACAACCTGCCGACGACGCAACAAGCCAACGCTACCCCGGTCGTTCCGCTGAAAGCCAATGGAGGGCGCGGCTGATGTCATTAAGTCTGAACAAGATATTCCCCCACGCCGGCCACGATCTGTTGATCCGTGAACTGGCGCTGGACAGCCGCAACGTGCGCGCAGGCGATCTGTTCCTCGCCGTGCCTGGCGGCAAATTCGATGGCCGTGCACACATTGCCGATGCCCTGCAACGTGGCGCGGCTGCGGTGGCCTATGAAGTGGAAGGCGCCACCGTGCTGCCGATCACTGACGTGCCGCTGATTCCGGTCAAAGGTCTGGCGGCGCAGCTGTCGGATATCGCCGGGCGTTTTTATGGCGAGCCAAGCCATCACCTGAATCTGATCGGCGTGACCGGCACCAACGGCAAGACCAGCGTGACCCAGTTGGTCGCGCAGGCGCTGGATCTGCTCGGCCAGCATTGCGGCATCGTCGGAACACTCGGTTCCGGCTTCTATGGCGCACTGCAAAGCGGTCTGCATACCACGCCGAATCCGATTGCCGTGCAGGCGACCTTGGGCGACCTGAAAAAGGCCGGCGCTAAAGCCGTTGCCATGGAAGTCTCGTCCCACGGTCTGGATCAGGGCCGGGTCACGGCGCTGGCGTTCGACGTCGCGGTGATGACCAACCTGTCCCGCGATCATCTGGATTATCACGGCACCATGGAGGCGTACGCCGAGGCTAAGGCCAAGCTGTTCGCCTGGAATGATCTGAAGTGCCGCGTGGTCAACCTCGACGACGATTTCGGCCGGCAACTGGCAGCTGAAAAACGTGAGTCGCGGCTGATCACCTACAGCCTGCTCGACAGCAGCGCGTACCTGTTCTGCCGCGAAGCGCAGTTTGACGACCACGGTGTGCGCGCCACATTGGTGACGCCGCAGGGCGAGCACCATCTGCGCAGCACGCTGCTCGGCCGCTTCAACCTGAGCAACGTTCTGGCGGCAGTCGGCGCGCTGCTCGGTCTGGATTACGCGCTCGACGAAATTCTCAAAGTACTGCCGAAACTCGAAGGCCCGGCCGGTCGCATGCAGCGTCTCGGTGGTGGCACGCAGCCGTTGGTGGTGGTCGATTACGCCCACACCCCGGATGCGCTGGAAAAAGTCCTGAGCGCGTTGCGCCCGCACGTCAAAGGTCAACTGCTGTGCCTGTTCGGCTGCGGCGGTGACCGTGATCGCGGCAAGCGTCCGTTGATGGCCGAAGTGGTCGAGCGTCTGGCCGATCAGGTGCTAGTCACCGACGACAACCCGCGCACTGAAGATCCGGCAGTGATTTTCGATGACATCCGTGCCGGTTTCACGGCTGTGGATAAAGTCACCTTCGTCGCCGGCCGTGGTCAGGCGATTGCACAACTGATTGCCGGCGCGTCCGCCGATGACGTGATTGTTCTGGCCGGTAAAGGTCATGAGGACTATCAGGAAATCAACGGCGAGCGCCACGCTTTCTCCGATCTGGTCGAGGCCGATCATGCCCTGACCGCTTGGGAGGTGGCCCATGCTTAAGGCCCTGAAACTCAGCGAACTGACCAACGCACTCGATGCGCGTTTGATCGCCGCCGATGCCAGTTTCGACGGCGTCAGCATCGACAGCCGTGCGATCCAGCCCGGCCAACTGTTTATTGCGCTGACCGGCCCGCGTTTCGATGGTCATGACTATCTGAATGATGTCGTTGGCAAAGGCGCCGTTGCCGCGCTGGTCGAGCGTGAAGTCGCCGACAGCACGCTGCCGCAACTGCTGGTCAAAGACACCCGTCAGGCCCTCGGCCAATTGGGTGCCTTGAACCGTGCCGCGTTCACTCAGCCAGTCGCTGCCATCACTGGCTCCAGCGGCAAGACCACGGTCAAGGAAATGCTCGCGAGCATCCTGCGCACGCGCGGTCCGGTGCTGGCGACCCGTGGCAATCTGAACAACGATCTCGGCGCACCGCTGACCCTGCTCGAACTGGCTCCGGAACACACCTCGGCGGTCATCGAACTGGGCGCCTCGCGTCTCGGCGAAATCGCTTACACAGTCGGGCTGACCAAACCACACGTGGCGATCCTGAACAATGCCGGCACCGCGCACGTTGGTGAGTTTGGCGGTCCGGAAAAAATCGTCGAAGCCAAGGGTGAAATCATCGACGGCCTCGCGGCTGACGGCATCGCCGTGCTCAACCTCGATGACAAAGCCTTCGGCATCTGGAAGACCCGTGCGGGCGCGCGCAAAGTGCTGACTTTCGCCCTGAGCAACACTCAGGCGGATTTCTACGCCAGCGACCTGACCACTGATGCCCGTGGTTGCCCGGCCTTCAATCTGCACACGCCTGAAGGTGTCGAGCGCGTTCAACTGAACCTGCTCGGCACCCACAACGTCGCCAATTCCATGGCCGCCGCTGCTGCCGCTCACGCCTTGGGCGTGTCGCTGTTCGGCATCGCCACCGGGCTTGGCGCCGTGCAACCGGTCAAGGGTCGCACCGTCGCGCAACTGGCGAAAAACGGTATGCGCGTGATCGATGACACTTACAACGCAAACCCCACCTCGATGTGCGCGGCCGTTGATATACTCGCCGGCTTTTCCGGCCGCACCGTCCTGGTGCTCGGAGATATCGGCGAGTTGGGCGATTGGGCGGAGCAGGGGCACCGCGACGTGGGCGAGTACGCCCGGGGCAAGGTTTCCGCGCTTTATGCCGTCGGGCCAAACATGGTTCACGCCGTAAACGCTTTCGGTGAACGGGCGCATCACTTCAGCAGCCAAGCCGAACTGATTCAGGCCCTCGACGCCGAGCAGGACACAAACACCACCATTTTGATCAAGGGTTCGCGCAGTGCAGCGATGGAAAACATCGTTGCGGCTCTGTGCGGGTCCAGTCTGGAGAAACATTAATGCTGCTGCTGCTAGCGGAGTATCTGCAACAGTTCTACAAAGGCTTCGCGGTCTTTCAGTACCTGACCCTGCGCGGGATCCTCGGTGTGCTGACCGCGCTGGTTTTGTCGCTGTGCTATGGCCCGTGGATGATCCGCACTTTGCAGAACCGTCAGATCGGTCAATCCGTGCGTAACGACGGTCCGCAATCGCACCTGTCCAAGTCGGGCACCCCGACCATGGGCGGCGCGCTGATTCTGTCTTCGATCGGCGTCAGCACTCTGCTTTGGGCTGACCTGAGCAACCGCTACGTCTGGACTGTTCTGTTGGTGACGCTGTTGTTCGGCGCCATCGGCTGGGTCGACGATTACCGCAAAGTCATCGAGAAGAACTCCCGTGGCCTGCCGAGCCGCTGGAAGTATTTCTGGCAGTCGGTGTTCGGCCTCGGCGCGGCGATCTTCCTTTATATGACCGCTTCCACGCCGGTGGAAACCACGCTGATCCTGCCGATGCTCAAGGACTACAGCATTCCGCTGGGCTTGGGCTTCATCGTGCTGACTTACTTTGTGATCGTCGGTTCGAGCAACGCGGTCAACTTGACTGACGGCCTCGACGGTCTGGCGATCATGCCGACCGTGATGGTCGGTGGTGGCCTCGGCATCTTCTGCTACCTGTCGGGTAACGTGAAATTCGCCGAATACCTGCTGATTCCTTATGTGCCGGGGGCGGGCGAACTGATCGTGTTCTGCGGCGCGCTGATCGGTGCCGGTCTGGGCTTCCTGTGGTTCAACACCTATCCGGCGCAAGTGTTCATGGGTGATGTCGGTGCCCTGGCACTCGGCGCGGCACTGGGCACCATCGCGGTGATCGTCCGTCAGGAAATCGTCCTGTTCATCATGGGCGGCGTGTTCGTGATGGAAACCCTGTCAGTCGTCATTCAGGTTGCGTCCTTTAAGCTGACCGGTCGCCGTGTGTTCCGCATGGCACCGATCCACCACCATTTTGAACTCAAGGGCTGGCCCGAGCCGCGCGTGATCGTCCGTTTCTGGATCATCACCGTGATTCTCGTGCTGATCGGCCTTGCCACCCTGAAGCTGAGGTAGAACGAGTGTCTCTGATCGCTTCTGACCACTTCCGCATCGTTGTCGGCCTCGGCAAGAGCGGCATGTCCCTGGTTCGCTTCCTGGCGAACCGGGGCACGTCGTTTGCTGTGGCGGACACGCGGGAAAATCCACCGGAACTGGCCACGCTCAAGCGTGACTATCCGCACGTGGAAGTGCGTTGTGGCGAGCTGGACGTCGAATTCCTCTGCCGTGCCGACGAGCTCTACGTGAGCCCCGGCCTGGCACTGGCGACCCCGGCCCTGCAAGCCGCTGCGGCCCGTGGCGTGAAACTGTCCGGCGACATCGAGCTGTTCGCGCGTAACGCGCGGGCGCCGATCGTGGCCATCAGCGGTTCCAACGCGAAAAGCACCGTCACCACCCTGGTCGGCGAGATGGCGGCTGCGGCCGGCAAACGTGTCGCCGTCGGCGGCAACCTCGGCACCCCGGCGCTGGATCTGCTCAGCGACGACGTCGAGCTGTACGTCATGGAGCTGTCGAGCTTCCAGCTGGAAACATCCGACCAGCTCAACGCTGAAGTGGCCACCGTGCTGAACATCAGCGAAGACCACATGGATCGCTACAGCGGTCTACCGGCGTACCACCTGGCCAAGCACCGGATTTTCCGTGGCGCGAAGCAGTTCGTGGTCAACCGTCAGGATGCGCTGACCCGTCCGTTGATGGGCGAGGGTCAGCCATGCTGGACCTTCGGCCTGAGCAAACCGGATTTCAAAGCCTTCGGTATCCGCGAAGAAGATGGCGAGAAGTACCTGGCCTTCGAATTCCAGAATCTGATGCCGGTGCGTGAACTGAAGATTCGCGGCGCCCATAACCAGTCCAACGCCCTCGCGGCATTGGCGCTGGGGCATGCCGTGGGTCTGCCGTTCGACGCCATGCTCTCGGCGTTGCGCACGTTCGCCGGCCTCGAACATCGCTGCCAGTGGGTGCGTGATCTCGACGGCGTGGCTTACTACAACGATTCCAAAGCCACCAACGTTGGTGCCGCACTGGCCGCCATCGAAGGTTTGGGCGCGGACATCGACGGCAAGGTCGTCCTGATCGCCGGTGGCGATGGCAAGGGTGCCGAGTTCAATGATCTGCGTGATCCGGTCGCGGCCAACTGTCGCGCCGTGATCCTGATGGGCCGTGACTCCGACAAGATCGGCGATGCCATCGGTGATGCCGTGCCGTTGATTCGCGCGACCTCACTGGTCGACGCTGTTGCGCAATGCCGTGCCGCCGCCCAGCCGGGTGACGTGGTGCTGCTGTCGCCGGCCTGCGCCAGTTTCGACATGTTCAAGAACTATGAAGACCGTGGTCACCAGTTCGTCCGCGCTGTGGAGGACCTGGCATGAGCCTGTTCAATATCATCAAGCCGTATCCGTCGCCGATCATCACCGGGCGCGGCATCGACCTCGATTTCCCGATGCTCGCCGGTTGCCTGGCGCTGCTCGGTCTCGGTTTGATCATGATTGCCTCGGCATCCACTGAGGTGGCAGCCGCGCAGTCGGGCAGTCCGCTGTATTACATGATCCGCCACCTTATTTATGTGGTGCTCGGATTGGGCGCTTGCATCGTCACCATGATGATCCCGATCGCTACCTGGCAACGTCTCGGCTGGCTGATGCTGATCGGTGCGTTCGGCTTGTTGGTGATGGTGATCATCCCGGGCATCGGTCGCGAAGTGAACGGCTCGATGCGCTGGATCGGTTTCAGCTTCTTCAACGTGCAGCCGTCGGAGATCGCCAAAGTATTCGTGGTGATCTACCTCGCCGGTTATCTGGTGCGGCGTCAGAAGGAAGTGCGCGAGAGCTGGATGGGCTTCTTCAAGCCTTTCATCGTGCTGCTGCCGATGGCAGGCCTGCTGCTGATGGAACCGGACTTCGGGGCCACCGTGGTAATGATGGGCGCTGCGGCAGCCATGCTATTCCTCGGCGGAGTCGGGTTGTTCCGCTTCTCGCTGATGGTGGTGTTGGCGGTCGGGGCCGTGGTGCTGTTGATCCAGATGCAGCCTTATCGAATGGCGCGTCTGACCAACTTCGCCGACCCGTGGGCTGACCAGTTCGGCGCCGGCTATCAGTTGTCGCAAGCCTTGATCGCGTTTGGTCGCGGTGAATGGCTGGGCGTTGGTCTGGGCAACAGCGTGCAGAAGCAGTTCTACCTGCCGGAAGCGCACACCGACTTCGTGTTCTCGGTATTGGCCGAAGAACTCGGCGCGGTCGGTTCGCTGTGCACCGTCGCGCTGTTCGTGTTCGTGTGTATTCGCGGCATGTACATCGGCTTGTGGGCGGAGAAAGCCAAGCAGTTCTTCGCCGCGTATGTGGCTTACGGTCTGTCGTTCCTGTGGATTGGTCAGTTCCTGATCAACATCGGCGTGAACGTCGGCTTGTTGCCAACCAAAGGTCTGACCTTGCCGTTCCTCAGTTACGGCGGCAGTTCGTTGGTGATCTGCTGCGCCTGTCTCGGATTGTTATTGAGGATCGAGTGGGAGAGTCGAACCCACCTGGGCAGTGAAGAGATGGAATTCCATGAGAGCGACTTCGCCGAGGAGCCGAATCATGGGCGCTAACGTATTGATCATGGCCGGCGGTACCGGCGGCCACGTGTTCCCGGCGCTGGCCTGTGCCCGCGAGTTTCAGGCGCGCGGCTACACCGTGCACTGGCTCGGCACGCCACGCGGGATCGAGAACGAACTGGTGCCGGCCGCAGGGCTGGAACTGCACCGCATCAACGCCACCGGCCTGCGCGGCAAGGGCAAGCTGTCGCTGCTCAAGGCGCCGTTCATGCTGCTGAAATCAGTGTGGCAGGCGCGGGCGATCATTCGTCGCTTGAAGCCAGTGTGTGTGGTCGGCTTCGGTGGTTATGTGACTGGCCCCGGTGGTCTTGCCGCGAAACTGGCCGGCGTGCCGGTGATCGTTCATGAGCAGAACGCTGTGGCCGGCACCGCCAATCGGTTGCTGGTGCCGTTCGCCGCCCGAGTGTGTGAAGCGTTCCCCGACACCTTTACTCTGTCGGACACCCGCCGTACCACCGGGAATCCGGTGCGCAGCGAGCTGTTCCTCGACACATCGCGACCTGCCCTGGCCGGTCGCAAAGCGCGTTTGCTGATCCTCGGCGGAAGCCTTGGCGCAGAACCGTTGAACAAGTTGCTGCCTGAAGCCCTGGCCAGAGTCGCTGCCGACTTGCGCCCGGAAGTGTTTCATCAGGCCGGCAAAAACCACGATGAAGTGACTGCAGAGCGCTACCGCGCCGCCGGCGTGGAAGCGCAGGTGCAGCCGTTCATCAAAGACATGGCCCAGGCCTATGGCTGGGCTGACCTGGTGGTATGCCGCGCCGGCGCGTTGACCATCAGTGAGCTGGCTGCCGCCGGTCTGCCCTCGATGCTGGTGCCTTTGCCCCACGCGATCGACGATCACCAGACCCGTAACGCCGATTATTTGGCCCGTGAAGGCGCTGCCTTCCTGATGCCGCAAAGAACGACTGGTGCCGCGGACCTTGCCGCGCGCCTGACAGAGGTCTTGATGCAACCGCAACGACTCGAAGATATGGCCCAAGCGGCCCGCCGTCTGGCGAAACCCGATGCCACCCGTAGCGTGGTCGATACCTGTCTGGAGGTGGCTCATGGTTGAGAATCAGAAAGCCATGCCGCAACCGGAAATGCGCCGCATCCGTCGCATCCACTTCGTCGGCATCGGCGGCGTGGGCATGTGCGGCATCGCCGAAGTGTTGTTGAACCTGGGCTACCAAGTGTCCGGTTCCGACCTGAAAGCGTCGCCGGTGACCGAGCGTCTGGAATCCTTCGGCGCGCAGATTTTCATCGGCCACCGTGCCGAGAACGCCGCTGCCGCCGACGTGCTGGTGGTGTCGAGCGCTGTAAATACCTCGAACCCGGAAGTGGCGAACGCGCTTGAGCGTCGTATTCCGGTGGTGCCGCGTGCCGAGATGCTTGCCGAACTGATGCGTTATCGCCACGGCATTGCCGTCGCCGGTACACACGGCAAAACCACCACCACCAGCCTGATCGCTTCGGTGTTCGCCGCCGGTGGTCTGGATCCGACGTTCGTGATTGGTGGTCGTCTGAATGCCGCGGGCACCAATGCCCAGCTCGGCACCAGTCGTTACCTGATCGCCGAAGCCGATGAAAGCGATGCGAGCTTCCTGCATTTGCAACCGCTGGTGGCCGTGGTCACCAACATCGACGCCGACCACATGGCGACCTACGACGGTGACTTCAACAAGCTGAAGAAAACCTTCGTCGAGTTCCTGCACAACCTGCCGTTCTACGGTTTGGCGGTGATGTGCCTGGACGATCCTGTGGTGCGCGAAATCCTGCCGCTGGTGAAACGTCCGACCGTGACCTACGGCTTCAGTGAAGACGCTGACGTCCGCGCGATCAATATTCGCCAGCAAGGCATGCAAACCTTCTTCACCGTGCTGCGCCCGGATCGTGAGCCGCTGGATGTTTCCGTGAACATGCCGGGCAACCACAACGTGCTCAATTCGCTGGCGACCATTTGCATCGCCACCGACGAAGGCGTCAGCGATGAAGCCATCGTTCAGGGCCTGTCGGGTTTCCAGGGTGTCGGTCGACGCTTCCAGGTCTACGGCGAACTGCCGGTCGACGGCGGCAACGTGATGCTGGTCGATGACTACGGTCACCACCCGACCGAAGTCGCTGCGGTGATCAAAGCCGTGCGCGGTGGCTGGCCGGAGCGCCGTCTGGTGATGGTTTACCAGCCGCACCGTTACAGCCGCACCCGCGACCTGTACGACGATTTCGTCAATGTCCTGGCCGACGCCAACGTGCTGCTGCTGATGGAAGTCTATCCGGCCGGCGAAGAGCCGATCCCGGGCGCCGACAGCCGCAAGCTGTGCAACAGCATCCGCCAGCGCGGTCAGCTCGACCCGATCTACATCGAGCGTGGCGTCGATCTGGCGCCGCTGGTCAAGCCGCTGCTGCGTGCCGGCGACATCCTGCTGTGCCAGGGCGCTGGTGATATCGGCGGTCTCGCGCCGAAGCTGTTGAAAAGTGAATTGTTCGCTGGCGCCGTGGCGGCGTCGGTCGAGGGGAAGTTGAAATGACTGCTGCCTACGCCAACCTGTTCTCCACCATCGCGCCGAAAGACTTCGGCCGCGTCGCCGTGCTCTTCGGTGGCCTGAGTGCCGAGCGTGAGGTTTCGCTGAAATCCGGTAACGCCGTACTCGACGCACTGCAAAGTGCTGGCGTGGACGCGTTCGGCATCGACGTTGGCGATGACATTCTGCAACGTCTGCTCAGCGAAAAGATCGACCGCGCCTTCATCATTCTTCACGGCCGTGGCGGTGAAGACGGCTCCATGCAGGGCCTGCTCGAAGTGGCGGGCATTCCGTACACCGGCAGCGGCATTCTGGCCTCGGCATTGGCCATGGACAAACTGCGCACCAAGCAGGTCTGGCACAGCCTCGGGATTCCGACGCCGCGTCACGCCGTGCTGTGCAGCGAAGCCGATTGTATTTCGGCGGCGACGGAACTGGGCTTCCCTTTGATCGTCAAACCGGCGCATGAAGGTTCAAGTATCGGGATGGCCAAAGTGAGTTCTGCGTCCGAGTTGATCGACGCATGGAAAGCGGCCAGTACCTACGATTCGCAAGTCTTGGTTGAGCAATGGATTCAAGGTCCGGAGTTCACCATCGCCACCCTGCGTGACCAGGTGTTGCCTCCTATCGCCCTGGGTACACCGCACACGTTCTACGACTACGACGCCAAGTACATCGCCAACGATACCCAGTACCGCATTCCGTGCGGGCTGGATGCCGCCAAGGAACAGGAACTCATGGATCTCACGGCCAAGGCCTGTGAGGCGCTGGGTATTGCCGGTTGGGGCAGGGCGGACGTGATGCAGGACGCCGACGGGCAGTTCTGGTTTCTGGAAGTGAACACCGCTCCGGGCATGACCGATCACAGTCTGGTACCGATGGCCGCGCGTGCGGCCGGTCTGGATTTCCAGCAACTGGTTCTGGCCATTCTGGCCGCCAGTGTTGAAGACGCTCGAGGTTAAGACGATGCAAGGCGCTCAGCTCCGACATCAGCCTCCCGCACCCGGCCGCAAGCCGGTGCCACGGGGTGCCAGCCGAATGGTGGCGAAAGAGCCGATGTCCGCGCGCCTGCCGAAAGCCAATTTCAGCTTTCTGAAAAGTCTGTTCTGGCCGGTGCTGTTGGTGGTGCTGGGCTTTGGTACTTACGAAGGCGCAACGCGTTTGCTGCCGTACGCCGACCGGCCGATCACCAAGATCGCCGTGCAGGGCGACCTCAGCTACATCAGCCAGCAAGCGGTGCAGCAGCGGATCGCCCCGTATGTGGCGTCGAGCTTCTTCACCATCGACTTGGCCGGTATGCGCACCGAGCTTGAGCAGATGCCGTGGATCGCTCACGCCGAAGTACGTCGGGTGTGGCCGGACCAGGTGGTGATCCGTCTCGAAGAGCAACTGCCGGTCGCACGGTGGGGCGACGAGTCGTTGCTGAACAACCAGGGCCAGGCGTTTACGCCAAAGGAACTGGCGAACTACGAACATTTGCCACAGCTGTTCGGCCCACAACGGGCTCAGCAGCAAGTCATGCAGCAGTATCAGGTGCTGAGCCAGATGCTGCGGCCGTTGGGCTTCTCGATCGCACGCCTGGAATTGCGTGAACGCGGGAGCTGGTTCCTGACCACCGGTGCCGGCAGTTCTGGCCCCGGCATCGAGTTGCTGCTGGGACGCGGCAACCTGGTGGAAAAGATGCGCCGTTTTATCGCCATCTATGACAAGACGCTTAAAGACCAGATTACGAACATTGCGCGCATCGATCTGCGCTACGCCAACGGCCTCGCTGTTGGCTGGCGGGAACCAGTAGCGCCGACGACAGCCCAACCCGCTGTCGCAAAGAATTAAGAAGAGGCAGGACCCATGGCAAACGTGCAAAGCGGCAAAATGATCGTCGGTCTCGATATCGGCACCTCCAAGGTGGTGGCGCTGGTCGGCGAGGTCTCCGACGACGGCTCGCTGGAAATCGTCGGGATCGGTACCCATCCGTCCCGTGGCCTGAAGAAGGGCGTGGTGGTCAACATCGAGTCCACCGTGCAATCGATCCAGCGCGCGATCGAAGAAGCCCAACTGATGGCGGGCTGCCGCATTCACTCGGCGTTCGTCGGCGTGGCGGGCAATCACATCCGCAGCCTGAACTCCCACGGCATCGTCGCGATCCGTGATCGCGAAGTCAGCTCGGCTGACCTTGAGCGCGTGCTCGACGCTGCTCAGGCCGTGGCGATCCCGGCTGACCAGCGCGTGCTGCACACCCTGCCGCAGGATTACGTGATCGATAACCAGGAAGGCGTGCGCGAACCACTGGGCATGTCCGGCGTACGTCTGGAAGCCAAGGTTCACGTGGTCACCTGCGCCGTCAACGCCGCACAGAACATTGAAAAATGCGTGCGTCGCTGCGGTCTGGAAATCGACGACATCATTCTCGAGCAACTGGCCTCGGCTTACTCGGTACTGACCGACGACGAGAAAGAACTGGGCGTGTGCCTGGTCGACATCGGCGGCGGCACCACCGACATCGCGATCTTCACCGAAGGCGCGATCCGTCACACCGCGGTGATCCCGATTGCCGGTGATCAGGTGACCAACGACATCGCCATGGCGTTGCGCACCCCGACCCAGTACGCCGAAGAGATCAAGATTCGCTACGCCTGCGCCTTGGCGAAACTGGCCGGTGCCGGTGAAACCATCAAGGTGCCGAGCGTCGGCGACCGTCCACCGCGCGAACTGTCGCGTCAGGCCTTGGCCGAAGTGGTCGAGCCGCGTTACGACGAACTGTTCACGCTGATCCAGGCCGAGCTGCGTCGCAGCGGCTACGAAGACCTGATTCCGGCCGGCATCGTCCTCACCGGCGGTACGTCGAAGATGGAAGGCGCCACTGAACTGGCCGAAGAAATCTTCCACATGCCGGTACGCCTCGGTGTGCCGCACGGTGTGAAAGGCCTGGATGACGTGGTGCGCAACCCGATTTATTCCACTGGCGTTGGCTTGTTGATGTACGGCCTGCAAAAGCAGTCCGACGGGGTTTCGTTCTCCGGCATCGGCAGCCGCGACAGCTACAGCAACGAAGAGCCACAGGCGCCGTTGCTGGACCGATTGAAGAAGTGGGTTCAAGGCAACTTTTAAAAGCAGCTGGAAGCGACAAGCTTCGAGCGGCAAGCAGTAGCAGTAGATGCACCGCAACAAAAATGCAGTAGGCGAAAAAACTAGAGAATGTAAGGAGAGGGAAAATGTTCGAACTCGTAGACAACATCCCCGCAAGCCCGGTAATCAAAGTTATCGGTGTTGGCGGTGGCGGCGGCAACGCTGTCAATCACATGGTCAAGAGCAACATCGAAGGCGTTGAATTCATCTGCGCCAACACTGATGCTCAAGCGCTGAAAAACATCGGCGCGCGTACCATTCTGCAACTGGGCACCGGCGTGACCAAAGGTCTGGGCGCTGGCGCCAACCCTGAAGTAGGTCGTCAGGCCGCTCTCGAAGACCGTGAGCGCATTGCCGAAGTCCTGCAGGGCACCAACATGGTGTTCATCACCACTGGCATGGGCGGCGGTACCGGTACCGGTGCTGCACCGATCATCGCCGAAGTGGCCAAGGAAATGGGCATTCTGACCGTTGCTGTCGTAACGCGTCCGTTCCCGTTCGAAGGCCGCAAGCGTATGCAGATCGCCGATGAAGGCATCCGCATGCTCTCGGAAAGCGTCGACTCGTTGATCACCATTCCCAACGAGAAGCTGCTGACCATCCTCGGTAAAGACGCAAGCCTCTTGTCGGCTTTCGCCAAGGCCGACGATGTACTGGCCGGTGCCGTTCGCGGTATCTCCGACATCATCAAGCGTCCGGGCATGATCAACGTCGACTTCGCCGACGTACGTACCGTGATGAGCGAAATGGGCATGGCGATGATGGGCACTGGCTGCGCCAGCGGTCCGAACCGTGCACGTGAAGCCACTGAAGCGGCGATCCGCAACCCGTTGCTGGAAGACGTGAACCTGCAAGGCGCACGCGGCATCCTGGTGAACATCACCGCCGGTCCTGACCTGTCTCTGGGTGAGTACTCCGACGTGGGTAGCATCATCGAAGCCTTCGCTTCCGAGCACGCGATGGTCAAGGTCGGTACCGTTATCGATCCGGACATGCGCGACGAACTGCACGTAACCGTGGTTGCCACTGGTCTAGGCGCGAAAATCGAGAAGCCTGTCAAGGTCATCGACAACACCGTTCACACCTCCATGGCTTCCGCCCAGGTACAACAACCGGCTCCGGCCCGTCAGGAAGCGCCAGCGGTCAACTACCGTGATCTGGACCGTCCGACCGTCATGCGCAACCAGGCTCAGGCCGGTGCTGCGGCTGCCGCGAAGATGAATCCGCAAGATGATCTGGACTACCTGGACATCCCGGCTTTCCTGCGTCGTCAGGCCGATTGATGGAATGTATCAGGGCTATGAAGGTGATTGGTGTTCAGCAAAGGCATGGTCTGCTATCATCGCCAGCCTTTGTTGATACCAGTTCGCAATTTGCGCTGAAGCGGCCCAAGCCATGATTAAACAACGCACACTGAAAAATATTATCCGTGCCACAGGTGTAGGCCTGCACTCCGGTGAGAAGGTCTATCTGACCCTCAAGCCTGCGCCTGTCGACACTGGCATTGTGTTTTGTCGCGCTGACCTCGACCCTGTGGTGCAGATTCCTGCCCGCGCGGAAAACGTCGGTGAAACCACTATGTCGACGACGCTGATTAACGGCGACGTGAAAGTGGACACGGTAGAGCACTTGCTCTCGGCCATGGCTGGCCTGGGCATCGATAACGCCTACGTCGAGCTCTCCGCGTCCGAAGTCCCGATCATGGATGGCAGCGCTGGACCCTTCGTATTCCTGATTCAATCGGCAGGCCTGGAAGAACAGGACGCCGCCAAGAAATTCATCCGCATCCTGCGTGAAGTGACAGTGGAAGACGGCGACAAGCGCGCCACTTTCGTCCCTTTCGAAGGGTTCAAGGTGAGCTTCGAGATCGATTTCGATCACCCGGTATTCCGGGACCGCACCCAAAGTGCAAGCGTGGATTTTTCCAGCACTTCGTTCGTAAAAGAAGTCAGCCGCGCCCGTACCTTTGGTTTCATGAGTGATATCGAGTACCTGCGCAAGCACAACCTCGCACTCGGCGGCAGCGTTGAAAACGCAATCGTGGTCGATGCCGATGGCGTGTTGAACGAAGACGGCCTTCGCTATGAAGACGAATTCGTGAAGCACAAGATCCTCGATGCCATTGGCGACCTGTACCTGCTGGGTAACAGCCTGATTGGTGAGTTCAAAGGCTTCAAGTCCGGTCACGCACTGAACAACCAGCTGCTGCGCAAGTTAATTGAGCAGACAGACGCTTGGGAAGTGGTGACGTTCGAAGACGCCAGCACCGCACCAATCTCTTACATGCGCCCGGTTGCGGCAGTGTAAGTAAAAAACCTCTCTAGTTTTTTGAAGGCCATCCTCGGATGGCCTTTTTTTATGCCTGCAATTTGTCTAGTGGCTGATCCGGCTTCTTCGCGATCGCCCCAGAACATTCAGGCAGCCACCACCACCCGATTGCGCCCACCTTCCTTGGCCTGATACAACGCCTTGTCCGCCGCAAACAGCAACTGCTCCAGCGTCATCTCGCTCGCCGCCGTCCATGTGGCGATGCCAATACTCACGGTCATCGGCCGCCCGGCCCCGTCGACCAACGGCAACTGTTCCACAGCCTGACGAATATGCTCGGCAATCTGCTGCGCGCCACTGCTGTGAGTCTCGGCAAGAATCACCGAAAACTCCTCTCCTCCATAACGCGCCACCAGATCCGCCGGTCGCCGCACATTTTCAGTAATGACCTTGGCCAGCGTCTTCAACGCCTGATCCCCGGCCTGATGCCCATGGCGGTCATTGAACGCCTTGAAGTGATCGGCATCGATCATCATCACCGACATCGGTTTACCCGAGCGCTGGGCGCGGAACCACTCATGACGCAACGCCTGATCGAGCATCCGCCGATTGGCCACACCGGTCAGCGCGTCGGTGGCGGCCAGTTGTGCCAGTTCGCGCTCGGCCCGTTGGCGCAAGCGCAACTCTCGAGCCAATAGCCAGGTCAGCCACAACAAGCCCACGCACAACACACCCGTGGCGCCACTGATCAGTATTGCGGTGCGCCGCCAAGTGCCGAATACCTCGTCGCTGGACAGCGCGACCATCACGATCAACGGCAGATTGCCAACCCGCGAATAGGTATAAAGGCGCTGTTGATGGTCGATGCTCGAAACACTGTTGAAACTGCCATTGCCACTCTTGTCGCGCAGAATCCGTATCACGTTGGGTCGGTTGCCGAAGCTTTTGCCGATGGAGTCGCTTTGCAGATAGGGCTTCTGCGCCAGCAGCACGCCGTCGTTATCGATGATGTTCAACGTGCTGTCTTTGCCGATGTCGAGGCTGTTGAACAACTGGTCGAAGTAGTCGAGCTTCATCGATGCCACGGCTACTCCGGCGAACTCACCGTTTTCCGAGGAAATCCGTCGGCTGAAGCTGATTCGCCACTGGTTGGCTTCGTCGCAGTCGCAACGGGTCTTGAACGGGCGGCTGATAAACATGCCGATGTCGCGGTTGAACGCGTGGGCGAGGAAGTAATCGCGGTCGGCAAAATTGCCCGGTTTCGGCTCGATCCGCGATGAGTCGGCGATCACATCCCCATGCTTGTCGAGCAACAGGATGTCGCCCTTGAAGCGTGCCGTGGTCGAGCGGTCGAACAGCGCCAGATGGCGGATCTGCGGTGAGACATCTTGCAGGTCATCACGCTGGGCGGCGGCGATCAGTCCTTGCAGGGTCAAGTCGTACAACTCGACGGTGCGCAGCACATCAGCATCGATCAGTTGCGCGATGGTGGTAGCGCTGCGGGTGGCTGATTCCTGAGCATTGGCGTGCTCGCGGATCAGCAGGAACGTGACGATGCACAGAATCGCGATCACGGTTAGCAAACTGCCGCAGATCAGCAGCAGCTCCGGGCGTCCGGTCTTGCCCGCAACGGGTGGGGTACGGCTCGCGATCATGATTGGGCTGTCGGTTGGGGGAGTCTTATAAGCGTAGTAGGCCAAACACCACAGCCGAAGCCAGAAACCATTCCTAATGTGGGAGCGAGCCTGCTCGCGAAGGCGGTGTTATGGCGCCGATCTTAGAAGACGTTGATCGGGTAGTCGATGATTACGCGGTATTCATCTGTGTCCGAATCAATCGCGCCGTAACCGTTACCACCGCGGTTTGTCGCCCATTGCAAGTGCACCGCCAGATCTTTGGCCTGACCGCTCTGCACCACGTACTGCAAGTCGAGATCGCGCTCCCAATGCTTGGCGTTGCGGCCATCGGCGCTGTACCAGTTGGAATAGCCTTTGCTGTTCGGATCCACCTTGGTCAGGTCCACCGTACCGCGCGAATAGGAGACTGCCGAGGTCAGTCCCGGCATGCCGACACCGGCGAAGTCGTAGGCGTATTTGAGCTTCCACGAGCGCTCGTTCGGGCCGTTGAAGTCGGAGTACTGCTGGGAGTTGTCGAGGTAAACGCTGTCGCCCTGGCTGATGTAGTCGAACGGTGTGTTGCCGTTGACCCGCTGATATGCGGCGGTAACGCTGTGATTTCCGACGCCGACAGTGAAGTGCAGGCTGTAGGTGTTGTTGTCGATGTTGCCCAGCAGCGCATCACCGGTGTCTTGCGTGTGATAGAAATGCACGCCCGGGTTGAGGCTGACCAGATCGTTCAACTGCCAAGTGTAATCCAGGTCGTAGTAGTACTGGTTCCAGATGTCCTTGAGCTCAGAGGCGTATAGGCTGCTGGTCAGGCCTTCGACACCACTCCAGGCGACGCCGGCCCAGTTCAGGTGCTGGCTCTCATCGCCATCGGCCAATGTCCCGTAGGAAGTGCCGATGCGCGTGTGACCGCTCTGGTTGTACGGCTTGGTAAAACTGGCCTGGCCGCCTTCGATCAACCAGCCATCGAAGCTGTGGTTGGTCAGGCTGACACCACGGAAAGTCTGCGGCAGCATGCGTGTTTCACCGCCGGCAATGACCGGGTTGGTGAGAAACAGGTCGCCGGCCTTCAACTCGGTATCGAACGCACGCATTTTCAACGTGCCGCCCGCCGTGGAGAACGAACCCGGCGCTTTGCCGCCGTTCTCTCTGACCGGCAGGATGCTCGACCCGTCCGTGCCGCCACCGCCATCCAGCTTCAACCCGAGCATGGCGTGGGCATCAATGCCGAAACCGACGGTGCCTTCGGTGTAACCCGACTTGAAGACCCCGAGAAAGCCCTGGCCCCACTCGATGTTGTCGTCCGCTTTCTGCAAGCGGTTGCGATTCATGTAGTAGTTGCGGGCGTTGAGGTTGAGGCTCGAACCTTCGACGAAACCTTCTTTAGCAGGTTCTTCAGCGTGAGCGATGGGGGCAATAGTTGCGGCAATTGCAATGAACAACGGAGTGAAACGGACTGGGTAACGCACGTGCAATGGAGCTCCTTGGGTCAACTGGCGCCTCTATATTTTGAGGCGCTCGATGTTTCTTGTTGTTACAGACGAACCAAACGGCTTTCAGACCACAACGAAAAAAGGCCGCTGAAAGGCAGCGGCCTGGAATGACGACGGTTGAACGGGAAGAGCCAAACAACCGCGTCGAGGGAAACGGTGCGGTGCGCGACTCAGCTGTCTTTTTCCAGCGATTGAGCCTGGGAAGTTGCAGCCTGAGGGGCCTGCGTGGCGTCTTTGGCCTTGGCCATCATTTCTGCCTGATACTGGTCATACGCTTGAGCGCGCGCGGTGTTCTGCGCCACGAACGCGTGTGATTCTTCAGCCATCGCCATTGGCGACAGGATCAATGAGGACAAAACGAAAGCGCTGGCAATACCCATACTGTTGGACATCTTGAAAACCTTCTCGCTTGGCGAGTGCTGTTTGGTGCGGGCAAAGATAAGGTTGCCGGGCGTTGGGAAACAGCGTGATTTTCATAAATGACTGTTACAGCAGGAGCAAAAATCACCCCCTCACCCCAGCCCTCTCCCCCAATGGGGCAAGGGGAAAGGGAGCAGATTGGGGGCTTTTCAAAGCCTGAGTTCGACTCGATATTTCAATGTCAGTCAAAAGCCCCTCACCCCAACCCTCCCGAAACGTCGGACCGCCCGTAGGGAGAGGGAGCTGACCGAGGTGTCTGGCGTTGTACATCGACCTGAAAGATCGAGTCGATTATGGATTCGGTGAATCAAGATCAGGTCGGTGCACATCTGCAGCATGCAGTGGTCTAATTTCCCCGGACACCCCGATAGGTGGAAAATACATCTATCGAG